>CANQPY010000009.1 GCA_947625835.1 uncultured Clostridia bacterium
GTTTTTATTTTATTGTTTTTTTTATTTGAGAAAATTTGAATGTTTTTATGTGGTTTAAATAGCAAATCTACAATTATTCTATAATTTTGACTTTTCTCTTTCTTTATAATTTATTTTTTACAAATTTCAAGTACTTTATTTTAATATTTTTTATTTTATTAAATTTTTTTATTAATTTTTTATTTTAATTCTTATCATAATTTTTTAAAATTCAATTTTTATTCAGTTAATTAAAATCTTTATTTTTTTATTTATAATTTGCTAATTTTTATTTTTAATATTTTAATTGTTTTATGTATTTTTTATTTATATTTAATTTATATTTTTATTATAAAAAATAAAATTTATAAATTATTCTATTTTATATTTTTATTTTTTATCTATTTTTTCACAATAAAAAATTATAAAGTTTCAATTTTTTATTTTTTTTTATATTTTCTATCTATTTTTATAAATTATTTTTTTATTTATATTTTTTTGTATGTTTCTTATATTATATTTTTCTTGGAAATTTTTTGTATCCAAAATTTTAATTGTTATTTTTTAATTATTAAAATATATTTTATTTTTTTTATTTCAAAAAACATTTCCTAATTTCATCATCTTATATTTTTTACATATTCAATTGGACATTGCAATAGAAAATTATAAATTTTTTCATTCTCATTTTATCTTTATAATGTGCAGTATACATATTTATATACCTTTTTATTTCATTATTATGTTGAGTGTTTTTTGTCTCTGTTATTTTTCTTTTTTTCTCCCTAATCCCTTAGTTTTCGAATTGCATATTTTTTATAAATTAATTTTTTTGGTTTCCATTTTGTAAACTATTTTTCTACAAATAGTTTAGTTGTTATTCTACGTAGCTTTTTTATAATTTTATAATTTGATCTTTTATCTTTCTTCTTAGATTTTGGTTTTTCATTTTTTTATTAATTCTTATTATTTTTTCATTTTATACATTTATTTTTTTATATTTTTTTGGATTGCATTATTTAATTTTTCATATAATTATTGTTATTTTACGATTGTATGATTTTATCCTTTTAAATCGTATTTTTATAATTAATTATTTTTCTTAATTTTCTATTTTAATTTCTTTCTTCACAATATTTTATATGAAATTTATAAATCTTAAATTTTGAATTTTTTTATATTTTTTATTAATTTTGATTTTTATATAATTACAATTTTTATATTTAACATTTAATTTTTATTTTTTATTTTACGATCATATTTTACATATCATTTTTTTTATTTTATTTTTGTATAACTTTTATATTCATACATTATTCCATAATTTTTATTTACTTATATTTTATAATTATTATTTATTTTATATTTATTCATAATTAATTTTATTTTTTGAAAAAATATATAATAATAAATTTTTTAAGCTATTCCTATTTTATTTGTATTTGTTAACTAGCATTTTTCAATAGAAAATTGTAGAATTTTAAATCTCCATTTTGTCCTTGCTATGTGTATTGCATATATTAATCTACATTATTATTCCGCTATTATGTTGAGTATTTTTTATTTCTTTTATTTTCCTTTTTTATTTGCTAATCCCTTAGTGTTCGAATTGCATATTTTTTCTAAACTGAATTTTTTAGTTTCCTTTTTGTAAACTATTTTTTACAAATAGTTTTATTGCTATTCTAACTAGCTTTTTTAATTATTTTACAATTTTATCTTTTTTCTCTCTTTTTAGCTTAGTATTTTTCTTTTTAGCTAATTTTCATTATTTATTTTTTATTTTTTCAATTTTTTATTTATATTAAAAATATTTTATTTATATTTTCTATTTATGTCTTATTTCTATCATAAATATCTTGAAATTCACCGTTTTCTTTTCCATCAACTAATATTTTAACTTTATTTACTTCTGTTAATTCAGTTAAAGTATTAACTATACTTTTTATTATATTTTCCTTCTCCATTTTATTTTCTTTTGAATATTTCAAAATTTCAGCAGAAAAATCTAAAACGACACAATCATTTTCTAAATATGTTTTATTTAGCTTCGTATTTTCTGGAATTACTTTTCTATTTTTTTCATTTTTAGGTCCTTCAATTAATAACTTAATAAGTTTTTCATATGGATTATTAATAATTTCCTTAATATCAATTAATCTTGCTTCTGGGCTTAAACCATCACCATCTTTTAATGGAAAATATAAACTAACAATTGTCTGCCTTTCTTGTTCTTCTGTGATTTCTGCTTGAGGAGTATATTCCTCAACCATTGTTTCCTGATTCTTATTTTTATAATATTGTAATAAAAAATATCCTCCTAATAATATAATAATTAATACTATAAAAAACACTATCATTATTTTTTTGCTTTTCATAACAAATCCTCCTTGTTCCTTTTCTATATTAAATATACTATTAATTGTTTGTCCTTTTTAGAACCTTTTCTTGAATTTTATTTTACCATTTACATACTATTTACAATTGTTCTTGGTGTTTAGTGGTTGTGGTGCCTGTCCCCACATTGACAAAAATGCGGTTGTGGTGCCTGTCCCCAAAACCACCTGTCCCCAAAACCACCTCCCAAAAACCACTCACAAAACCACATCCCCAAAACACAAAACCACCTAATTTTTTCCATTTGACAAAATGCCTTTTTCCGTATAAAATTAAAGGTGTATAGTAGTTTTATACAGGAAGGAAGTTTTTTATCATGGACATTAAGAGTAATGAAAATACTAAGGATAATGTTTTACATGTTGGACTTGATGTTGGCTCTACTACCGTAAAAATTATTGTTATGGATGATTTTAAAAATACTATTTATAAAGATTATAAAAGACATTTTTCAGATACAAAAAATACTGTTTGTAATGTGCTTGAGGATTTACTTTCTAAGTTTCCTTTGAATTCTTTTACTTTGGCACTTACTGGTTCTGGAGCTATGTCTGCTGCTAAGTTTTTGGGCGTTAATTTTATTCAAGAAGTTGTTTCTTGTAAACGTGCCGTAGAGAAATATATTCCCAGAACTGATGTTGTTATTGAACTTGGTGGCGAAGATGCTAAGATTATTTATTTTGATCAATCTATTGAACAACGTATGAATGGTACTTGCGCAGGTGGTACTGGTGCATTTTTGGATCAAATGGCTTCTCTTTTGAATACTGATACTGCAGGTCTTAATGAACTTGCTAAAGGTTATTCTACTATTTATCCAATTGCTTCTCGTTGCGGTGTTTTTGCAAAAACTGATATTCAACCTTTAATTAATGAAGGTGCTGCTAAAGAAGATATTGCTGCTTCTATTTTTCAAGCAGTTGTTAATCAAACTATAAGTGGTCTTGCATGCGGAAGACCTATTCGTGGAAATGTTGCTTTTTTAGGTGGTCCTTTGAATTATTTGTCTGAACTAAGAACAAGATTTATTGAGACTCTTGGTTTGAAAGATGATGAAATTATTGTACCTGATGAAGCTCACCTTTTAGTAGCTAAGGGGGCTGCTTTGGATTCTATTAACTCTGATATAATTACTACTAATGAATTAGAACAAAAAATTGAGAATTTAAAAAATTCTCAAGATAATACATCTCAACCTTTAGATCCTTTATTTAAAAATAAAGAAGAATATGAAGAATTTAAAAGTAGACATAGTAAAGATACGGTTGAAAAAGTTCCTTTAGATGGATATGAAGGAGACTGCTATCTTGGTATTGATGCAGGTTCTACTACAACAAAATTAGTCTTAATTAATAAAGATGGTAAATTATTATACTCTTTATATGGAAGTAATGAAGGAAATCCTTTAAAAAGTGTTATGAATATGTTAAAGGAATTGTATAGTATATTACCACCAAAGGCAATTTTAAGGTATAGTGGAGTAACTGGTTATGGAGAAAAATTAATTCAAACCGCTTTAAACGTAGATTTAAATGAAATTGAAACAATTGCACATTATACTGCTGCTAAAACTTTTGAACCTGATGTTACAAGTATTGTAGATATTGGCGGTCAAGATATGAAATACATAAGAATGAAAGATGGTTCTATTGATAATATTATGCTAAACGAAGCTTGTTCTTCTGGATGTGGATCATTTATTGAAACTTTTGCTAAAAGTTTAAACTTAGAAATTTCTGAATTTGTAAAAGAAGCAATTACAAGTAAAAGACCTGTTGACTTAGGTTCTAGATGCACTGTTTTTATGAATTCTAAAATTAAACAAGCACAAAAAGAAGGATATAGTGTAGGTGATATTTCAAGTGGACTTTCTTATTCTGTTATTAAAAATGCAATTCAAAAAGTTATGAAAGTAAGAGATGTTGAAACACTTGGAAAACACATTGTTGTGCAAGGTGGAACTTTCTATAATGATGCAGTTTTGCGTGCTTTTGAGTTAATCGTTGGTAAAAATGTTGTTAGACCAGATATTGCAGGCTTAATGGGTGCTTATGGTATGGCTCTTTTATCTAAAGAACAATATGAAGCAAATCTTGATATGGAACATGTAAGTACTATTCTAAAGCCAGACGAAATTGATAACTTAGAAATAAAAATAACACATACACGTTGCAATAACTGTGAAAATCATTGTAAATTAACAATTAATAAATTTAGTAATGGTCAAATTCATGTGTCTGGTAATCGTTGCGAAAAGGGTAGTGGAATTATTACTAAATCAAGAAAATTACCAAATTTAGTACAATATAAATATGAAAGAATATTTGATTATAAACCGTTAGATGAACAATTTGCAATTAGAGGAACAATTGGTATTCCTAGGGTATTAAATATGTATGAAGATTATCCATTTTGGTTTACCTTCTTAACTACTTTAGGTTTTAGAGTAATACTTTCTGAAAAAAGTAATAGAAAAACCTATGAAAAAGGAATGGAATCTATGCCATCAGAGTCAGTTTGCTACCCTGCAAAACTTTCTCATGGTCATATTGAAAGCTTGCTAGAACAAGGAATTACAACTATTTTCTACCCTTGTATGCCTTATTCTAGAAAAGAATATGAAAAAGCAGATAACCACTATAACTGCCCAATTGTTATTTCTTATTCTGAAGTATTAAAGAATAATGTTGAAGGATTGAAAAAAAGTAACATAAAATTTATTAATCCATTTTTACCTTTTGACAAAAAGAACTTAGTAAAAAAAATTATGGAATTAGATGAGTTTAAAGAATATAACTTTACTAAAGCAGAATTAATGGAAGCTGCTGAAAAAGCAGAACAAGAATATCAAAAATGTAAAAAAGATATAAGAGAAAAAGGATTGGACACTGTAAGATATCTAGAAGAAAATCATTTAAAAGGTATTGTTTTAGCTGGTCGTCCTTATCATATAGACCCTGAAATTAACCATGGAATTGATACTTTAATTACTTCTTTAGGTTTAGCTGTTTTAACAGAAGATAGTATATCTGATAAAACAGAAGCAAAACGACCTATTCGTGTAGTTGACCAATGGGTATTTCATGCAAGACTTTATGCTGCAGCTGATTTTGTTGGAAAGCATGATTGTTTAGAATTAGTGCAATTAAATTCATTTGGTTGTGGTGTAGATGCAGTAACAACAGACCAAGTAGAAGAAATTTTATCTAGTTTTGGTAAAATGTATACTTTAATAAAAATTGATGAAGTAAATAACCTAGGTGCTGTTAGAATTCGTATACGTTCACTTTTAGCTAGTATGAAAAAGCGTGAACAAGAAAAGAAAGCTGAAAAACTAGATGGTAATTATGGTATTAATAAAAAAATCTTTACTAAAGAAATGCGTAAAAACTATACCATTTTGTTTCCACAAATGGCACCAATCCATTTTGAGTTACTAGAAACCGCAGTCAGGTCTACTGGATATAGAGTAGAGTTACTTAGAGATTGTACACCAAAAACTGTAGAAACAGGTTTAAAATATGTAAATAATGATGCTTGTTACCCATCAATTTTGGTTACTGGACAAATGATTGAAGCACTTCAATCTGGAAAATATGATATTAATAAAACTGCTTTAATTATGTCTCAAACAGGTGGTGGATGTAGAGCAACAAATTACATTGGATTTATACGTAAAGCCCTAAAAGATGCAGGTTTTCCAAATGTTCCTGTAATTTCACTAAATTTTGTTGGAATGGAAAAAATGCCAGGATTTAAAATAACAGTACCTTTGATTGATAAATTAATGAAATGTGTAATTTATGGTGATTTATTACAAAAGTTATTAGCAAAAAACCGTGCATATGAGGTAAATAAAGGTGAAACTAAAAAATTATTCGACACTTGGATGGAAAAATGTAAAAAATTATTAGAACATTGCACAAATAAGCAATTTAAGCAAAGTATTTATGATATTGTAAATGATTTTGAAAAAATTGAATTAGACCTATCAAAGCAAAAACCAAGAGTTGGAATTGTTGGAGAAGTTTTAATAAAATATCATCCATTTGGAAATAATTTTGTAGCAGACCTTTTAGAAAAAGAAGGAGCTGAAGTTATACTTCCTGATTTTATGGGATTTGTTAAATTTATGGCAACACACCGTATTACTTTTAACAACTTATTAAATACAAATAAAACTTCTAGCAAAATTAGTAAAATTGCTCTAAACTTAATAAATATATATGAAAAAGATTTGAAAATTGCACTTGCAAATTCTAACAAAGGCTATTTGCCACCTTGTGATATATGGCACTTAGAAGAAAAAGTTAAAGATATTTTATCAATTGGAAATCAAACTGGAGAAGGATGGTTTTTAACTGCTGAAATGATTGAATATATAGAAAACGGCATTCCAAATATAGTATGTGTTCAACCATTTGCTTGTCTTCCAAACCATGTTGTTGGAAAAGGTGTTATAAAAACTATTCGTGAAAAATTTCCAGAAGCTAATATTTCACCAGTTGATTACGACCCTGGGGCAAGTGAAGCAAATCAAGCAAATAGAATTAAATTACTTATGACTGTTGCAAAAGATAATTTAATCGCAAAACAAAATGAAAAAAGAGCCATAGAAAAAGAAAATATTTCTTCAATAGTTGATAAAAAGCAAAAAGAAACAGTTTAAAAAGGGAATATAATTATGGAAAAAAACTATTATGATATATTACAAGTAAATAAAAATGCTTCTCCTGAAATTATAGAAAAAGCTTATAAAACTTTAGCAAAAAAATATCATCCTGATTTACAAGATAATTCTGATAAAAAGCAGGCAGAAGAAATTTTAAAAGAAATCAATGAAGCATATGAAACTTTATCTGATCCAGATAAAAAAAGGTTATATGATGAAAAACTTCTTTTATATGAAAATAAACAATCAGAACTAAAAAAAGAAAATTATGAAACTTATGATGTTTCAGCACATATAAAAGAACAAGAATTACAACAAAAGCTAGAACATGAAAGATTACTAAAAAAGCAACAACAAATTATTTATGAACAACAATTAGAACAAGCAAGGCAAAAAGCATACCATGATGCTTATATACAAGATTTAAAAAATAGAGGTTATAAAATTAAATATAAAAAAACAATAAAAGATTACATAAAATTATTTGTCTGTATTTTAATAGTTTTAGCAATTTGCTTTATACTTTGGCAAATTCCTTTTATCCATAATTATTTTATAGATCTATATAATAATAATCCTTTATTAAAAGCCATTACAGATCCAGTTTTGCACTTGTTTTAAAAAATTGAAGTGAGATTTTCTAAAATAAATACATCTTTTTAAGAAAATCTCACTTTTTTATTTTATATATCAAATGACATTACAAAATTTTCTGAATTTTCATCTATTTTCATAATAATAGTTTTTGTTACAGTCGTTGAATCCAAATCTGTACCTTCACTTGTAATATCTGTTAATGTAATTTCTTGCACATAATTTTGTCCTTGATTTGAAAATTTTCCAAAATCAATTTTATAATGTAATGGCAATTTTTCTCTCATGTATTCTTCAAATTTTTCCATACTACCAAAATTATTTTGTTTAAATGTTTCGTCTAGTACATTATATGCTGCATTGTAGTCTCTATTATTTAACATTTGTCTCCATTTATCTATGTTCATCATTACTTTCATATTTTCGTCTGCTGCTTTATAAGTTTCCGAAAATTTTTCGTTTGGTAATGTGTATGTGTCTAATGTTACTGTAAATTCCATTGGTGCTGTTTCTTTGAATATATATAAGTTTTCATATTGATCTTTACATACATATTCAGTGTAATCTTCGTATGTATTTATTAGATATTTATTAAGCTTAATTTTTTGTATTTCTTCTGTATTATTATTTATAAACTGTTGATAATTATTAATATTTCCAAATCTTTTTTCAAAATATTCTTGATTAAAATACTTCGAAGACAATTCAGAAAAATTTAACATAATATTTTTATAAAATGCCATATATTTTATAAGTAAATTTTCAACATTTATGGTTTCAATTAAAAAATAATTATACTTATTGATTTCTACATTATCCACAAACTTATCTGTTGGAACATCTTCTATAGATTGACATTTTGAATTTAATATCGGTTCTATTGCAAAAGAAGAATTTATATTATCAGTTGTAACAATATAATATCTTTCTGCTACAATTTTACTAGTTTCCGCTTTTTGAACAAGTCCATACACAATAAAATTTGTTGTATTTTCTTCATATATACATTTCATTTTTATAGGAATAAATATTGAATAATTCTCCATTGTTTCAATATATTTCGTTACATTATTAACATTAATTTGATTTTTTGAAATATATTCTTCACTTAACAAACTATAAATTATTTTATTTTTTGTCTCTTCATCAATAATGTTATTATTTTGATCTATGTTTATTGTTTTAGTTGCATTATCAATATATTTTTGTATACAATTAGCAACAGTAAAAAACATATTAACATCTTTTACTGGTTGCATTTCATGTATGTATCCATCTGGCTCTTCCTCTATGATAACTTCATCCTCTTTTTTTGTATCATTATGAGAATTTATTAAAAAAATTGCTAAAATACTAACTATAATTATAGTCAATACGATAAGTATCAATTTTTTTATTATATTCATATTTATTCCATTCCTTTCTTATTTCGTTCATAATACATATATAATTATCAAAAAGTTGTATTATTTTTAACTATTTATATATTTTAAGAAAATCTAAAAGCATGTGTAAATGGTGTTCCACCTCCTCCATTTTGTCTAGATGAAAGATTAGATATATGTACATTTCCAGAACAATGAATATATTCATCATCTCCAAGATAAATTGCTCCATGTCCAATTCCTTTTGGTGATTCATCATTAAAAACTATTAAAATATCTCCTGGTTGAATTTCATTTAAATCTATTTCATGTTCTGTTCCTAAATATGGTTTATATGCTTCTGTATACCATGGAACCGTTATCCCATTTTGTTTATAAACCCATTCTATAAATCCTGTACAGTCAAATGTATTTGGTCCATGTGCTCCCCATACATAATTACATCCTAATTTACTTTTAGCTGTTTCTATTATATCAGCTACTTTTCCACTAACTGCTCCTTCTTTAATATACTGTTTCAATTCTTGCTGTGCTTGTGTTGTTGTATAAAAATTATGAGTACCTCCTTTATTTACATATCTTAAGCTATCATCTTCATCATTAAATAAAAATATACAATTACTTAGCCAGTTTTGTCTCAATGATGCCGCTGGTGTCATAAAATAAATAGCGCATTTTGAAGTATCTCCGTTATTAATAACATTCTCTACTGCATTTCTAGTTGTTTGTGTTGGAACAGCATTATTATATGCATTGTTAGATGTAGGTTCAAATTGTCCTGGTTGAAATACCACTTCTTTTACAGTATTCGGAAAGCTTGAACTTAGTACTCTATTTAAAATAACACTCACTACATATTCTTGTTGCTCTTGCGTTCCTCCTCCTCTTTCTGCATAAGTTATTTTACACAAAATTTCTTTTTCTTCCTCGGTTATATTTATGCTCTCATAGGAAACTCTACCTACTCCTCCTACATTATAAAATTTATTATCTTCATATACACTAAAATCAAACAAATCTTCATCGCCAATATTTTTTTCATCTTTTACACATGCAAATAAATACTTTGTTAATTCAACCATATTTGCCGTTTTAGAATTTTGTTCTAACAATTCATATAGCCACTCTGGCTCAATTGTATTAATTGCATATTGACTATTTTTAAATATTTCAATAAATTTTTTTTCATTTCCTTCTACATGTGACTCTCCTGATACATACTGATTAATAATAGTTGAACCATTTGACTCACTATCGTTTACAATTTTACCATTTTCAGTCGAATAAGACTGATCTTTATAAAATTTTACAAACCAACAGTCTGCATATGTTAATTCTATAGTAGGTGTACAATTTTCTGACGTAGTTACATAAGTTAATTTGTTTCCTTGCCCATCATACATAACATTTCCATTTTCGTCTAGTTGATCTACTACTGTTTGCGTTGTTGTAACCTTATCTTGAACTGCTATTACAATTTCAGAATCTATTGCTAACTGTGCTAAATTTTCTGTAAATTCAATATCCTCTCCATCAATTAAAAATGCTAATAAATATTCAAATGGCATTGTATATTTTTCCATTGCATTTTTATAATTTATAGGTCTACATTCACTAATATTAAGTCCTGAATCAGAATTATAAAACCAATTAGCAACAATTAATTGTTTTTTTGCATCTAATGTATACACAGATAATGCTCTTTCGTCGTTTCCGAGCTACTAATGCTTCAAATACATCTTGTTCTACAAAAGAAAGTACTTCCTCTGTCCCCTCAACAATCTCCATTTGACCTTTTGCTTTATATGGTGTAACTCTTTTTATTTGTATTGACCCTTGAAAAGGATTATCTCCAAGAGGTGCAAGTTCAAGAGGTTCGTCTGTACTAGGGGCAGTAATTTTTTCATCCATTATTCCATATTTATATTTCCATGTTAATATTCTTTTTACAGACTCATCAATTCTTTTTTCTGTTATTTTTCCGCTCTTTACAGCATTTATTATATCTTTTTTATATTCTTCAAATTTTGATGTCATAAGCATATCATTTCCTGCTTCTACTGCTTTTACTGCTATATCTGAATAATTATCTCCTATTGCTTGCATTCCTAAATCATCTGTCATAACTACTCCATCAAAATCAAGATCTTGCCTAATAATTTTATGTACTTCTGGTGATAATGATGCTGGCAATTTGTCATCTTTACATTCCATAATATTATGACTAACCATAATAGTTGGTGCACCAGCTTTAATTCCTGCCTCGAAAACCTTTAAATCTCTATCCTTGAATTTAGAGTAATCTCTTTTATCTGTTGCAATTCCAGTATGCGTATTTTCATTATTTCCATAACCAGGAAAATGCTTTAAACAAGTAGAAAGTCCTTTAGAATTCATTGCATTAACAACTGTCTCAACACAACCAGATGTAACACTAACATCTGTTCCAAAGCTTCTTTCATATTTTCCCATATAAGAACTTGGACTAGATAAATCCGCAACTGGAGCTAAATTTAAATTTATTCCTTTTTCAAGTAATATTTCTGCTTTTCTTTTTTCATCTGTTTCTAATTGTGTATAGTTTTTAGAATCACCATATGATTTTGCAGATGGAAAATCACCACTTTTTGCAGCATTTTGTACTTGTCCTCCCTCATCATCTGTTGCATAAATTGCAGGAATATCATTTGAAGATTTTGAATTATCTATAGCTGATTTAACATTGCTAAAATCGCTCCAAGTTAAAACATAACCTCCTGCATTTTGCTTTAATTCATCCCCTGATGATGTCATTACCATAAACATTTGCGAAACTTTTTCTTCTAATGTCATGCTTTCTAATTTTTCTTCTACTCTATCTTTAACATTTTTAGATGTTTCGATGCCAGCACTTGCATTAACAACAGCATTATTTATATTATTAGCTAATATTTTTCCTCCTGCTGGCTCAGGATGTAATCCATCAGTTGTGTATGCTGCACTTAAATTACCATCACTATCAACTAATCCTTCTGATACATCTATAAATTGCACATTATAGCTTGCACCCTCTGTAGTACAAAAATTTTGTACTATTGCATTAAAATTATCAATCCTTGGATTTGTTGCACCCCATTTTTTAACATTAGGATTTACTGGCAATACTTTTTCTATAAAAATTGGTTTATTTGGATATCTTTCGTGTAATTTTTTTGATAATTCAATTAAGTCATTTGCTTGATCTAAATTATTAACCCCTAGCATAATGCAAATTCCATTAATCTCGCTATTACTAGGTAAAGAAGCATCATTTAAATATTTTTTTGTCCAATTTACAACATTTATACCTGATTCTGCTACATATTTACAATTATTTGCTTTTATTGAACCATAATTTTGTAATCTTACAGTTATAGAATCTCCTATAAATAAAAAGTTGTCCAAATTGTCGGCTTTAGGTATTTCCAGTGATTTTTTTATTTGTTCTGCATCTATATCTGCAACAGGATTTCCTAAATTTGGAAGACTAGTTACTACTTCTGCTTGCATAAATTCCAATAATGTAGATGCATCTTGAATTACAATACCTGGATTCTGCTCATTTATTTTATCTACTATTTCTTGCAATTTGTCTTCTACACCACTTTTAAACTGCCAATAATATCCGATTTTCTGAATCTCCTGCCAACTCCACTAAATCTTCAATTTCAGAAATATATAATTCTTCTTTAATCATATCAACTGTTTCTTTAGCTACTAAGCTCTCTAAAAACTTCAAAAAATTATCAATTAAACCTACAACTGCCAAAATAATAGCCAAAACAAGTAATGCTTTTACTAGAACTGGAACAATAGCTACAAGAACACTTATACCTTTTTTAGTATTTTTTAATTTTCTTTGTACATCTTTTACTCCATCATTTAATTCTTTATCTTCTTGATCGGTTAATCCTGCATCCTTTTTTAAGTCATCTAAATTTTGTAGTTTATCTTCTATCACTTAATTCACCTCATTTTCATGCTCTATAATTCTACAGTAATAGATAATTTATCAGAAATTTTATCGACATTACCTACAATATCTGTAAAGCTCATGCTTTGCATTTTAAAATCTTCTCGAAATACAATTCCATATTTAATTTCTGTTACTTTTTCCTCTCCTGCTTTCACATAAAAATCTTCTTCTGCATTTTCATATAGTAAAGCATCAAAACGAACATTATTACTATTTGTTACATATACTGTGCCTACATCATTTCCAGTATTCCACATAATATCATTATCAGTATTATTTTTTATTTTAACTTTATAAATATAATATTCTTTATAAATTTTTACACTTTCAACTGTTATTCTGATTCCTTGATTTCTTTCTTGGCTATTAATCTCTTTTTTTTGTATAAAATTATTTATATTTAATTTGTAATTTTCATCTTCTCTTATTATTGTATAATAATCTTCTATATGTTCAGAGTTATTAATTACTCCTGTTGACAAATTATCTTCATATAAATTAATAATATATGTATTAATATCAGCTGAATTCCACGATTGAAAAGTATAAGTTTTTTTGGTACTAAAATTGCTTTTCCAATAAGTATTTTTAAACTTCTCTACAGTTGGATACAACTCCTCTTTGCATTGAGTAGACAAAGCATCATATGCTTTGTCTACTTCTCCATTAATACAATTTTTTAAAAATGTTTCTATCAAATTTTCATATATATTTCTATTATCCTTAGATACATTTCCTCCTGAAATAACGGATTCGTGTTGTTTCTCATAATGTTCTTTTGCAATAGTATTATCATCTTTTTTTTGTTGATTTTCTATTTTGGCAAAATGATTAAAAAGTTGTATTACAACAAATACAAATATAACTGCAATAATTATTGCCCAGAATTTTTTTCTATTTTGATTATATAATCTAATAATTGTATTCAAATATGAAAATCCTCCTTATTTATTTTATGTAGTTCCCCTTCTTGGTCTTGGCGCTCTGTCTGGTTCTGGTGGTTGTGTCCCTGCGCCATTTTGTTGGGCTCTTGCGGCTCTTGGGGCTCTTTGAGCTGGTTGACTTCCTCTTCTTCTTTGTGTTCCTTGTCTGTAAAGTTCGTTTTCAGAATGGAATTCTGCAAATATTTCCATAGCTTCTTGTCCTTTTTGATTTCCTAATTTTCTATTAAATCTATTTTCTAATTCCTGTCTCTTCTCAGTATCAACTAAAATATCATTTGAGAATTTACCAACTTCTTGTGCTATATTAATATATTTTCCATGATTTGAATTTCCTTCTCCTATGTTACCACCTCTATCATGTTTAGCTTCTATTTGTAATCCTTTTTCTATCATTTTATCATCTTTTATACCTGCTGCTTGATAATCATATACGGCACTTAACACTTGATCCATAGAATATTTATTACCAGTCTTTGCCTCTAATCTTGCTCTTGCATTTGCCCATTTAGCTTGATTTTCTTTATCAAGCAAGAAATTTCTCTTTTCCTTTTTCAATTCTTTTTCTAATTTTCTCTGTCTAGCGCCTTCATTACCATATAATTCTTCACTATATGCATCATGAATTGCCTCAGGTCTTTCTGTAATCCATTGAGCTGAAGCATTTCCTAGGCTACTGCCTGGTCTTCTACCCAATGCATATCCTCCACCAGCTGCTCCTGCAGTATATTGTGCAACTTTTGAAGGATCTCCTGTTGTTAATCCTGCTGCCATACCTATTGTTCCTAATGCTACACCTCCTGCTATTCCTCCTGCTATTCCTCCTGCTGTTTTACCTGCAAATCTTATACCTGATTTTGCAATTTTTCCTTTATTATTCCATAATCTTCTTCCAGTATTTGATACTGCAGTTGTTGCTGCCCCTACTGTTCCTCTTCTAAGTGTCCTTCCAGCTGCTCCTAATCTTTGTCTAAATGTTGGATTTGACGTTGCGAGTCTACTACGTACATCTGGATTTATTTGTAGATTTTCTCGAGCATTTGCATCTTCACCTGAATTATTAGCATCTTGTTGTGCCATATTATTATAAGCTCCATCATTTACTGGATTATAATAAGGGTCATATTCACTTGTCCATGGATTAAAATACTCTCCATTCGTATTTACTCCATAACCTTCAGAAGAATATCTATCTATGGCTGCTTGTTCTTCTGGTGTTAATTCTCTACCTTGTTCTTCTTCAACTGGTTGTTGATCTCTTCCTGTTCTAATTATAGGATTTGGTTGTACGTCATCTCCATTATTGCCATTTTCTTCAGTCCCACCTTTTGTCCATTCACTTAAATTTTTAATATCACTTCTTGTTCTTATCTTTCCATTATCTTCTGATGAGGAATTAGAACCTCCACTTGATTTACCAGAACTACTACCTTTGCTAGTTAAACTTTTTAATGCTGACATAGTTACAGCACCTGCTGCAAAATCACCTAATCCGCCTGGAGTTTGTCCTCTATCAAATCTAAACATTTTCTTAATAAACTTCTCAGCAGGAACTAAGAAATAAATTGCAACTAATGCATAAATTGGATTATTTATTGCTAAATCAGCTGCTGCAGATATTAATGCTGTATATAAAATCAAATGAACTGGTTGTATAATTGCATTCATCATATACTCTTTAAACCATAAATTAAAAGCCTGTGCTTTACCATCTGCCACTTTATCTATTGGATATGTTAATGCAACAAGTGGTGAAACCATTGTAAAGAAGGCCATATAAAGTACCCTCTTTAAATATGTAAATGTAAATTTAATTGTAAAAATTACAAGTGCCAAATATATAATTGTATATGCAGTTGCATCACCAAAATTATCCCTTTGTGCCATAAATCTCATATAGCCCATTAAATTAGTACTAAATTCTTGTTGTCCATTACTTCCTAATTTCTCATCTTCATTTTCTCCAGTTAATTGAACCACTACTCTTGTACTTCCAGATGTATCAAATAATTGAGTAATTTTTTCAGTTATCATTAATGTTGCAGACATAATATATTGCATAGCAAAAACTAAACACAAAGCAACTAGCCAATCTATTAACCTTTCTTTATATTTAGCTTTTCCTTGTGCAGTTGATTCAATTAATATTCTAATTCCTAAATAAATTAAAACTGATAGTAAACCAACAATTGCTATATTTCTAAATGTTTTATACCAAGTTGCAACCACATTTTGCAGATCACTTGCTACTGAAACATTATTTTCTGTATCAGTTTGTGCAGAATTGTATGTGTGTGGATTAATAAAATTAACATCTAATGCTGCAATTTTATTAGCAAATATATTTTCAGGAGAATATAGCATATTAGGTAATTTCCAGTCGCCAAACATAAATCCTGTAAGTGGCTCATCTACTTCTTTAGTTGTTGCTTCTTTTCCTGTTACTTGCAAAGATCCTTCCGTAACATTTGGATCTTCTTTATCTAGCATAACAGAATCTATTAAATTTTCTGTACCTAGCATATAATGATTTAATAAACCTATTGCAACATCTCCCAAACTTGCCACTAATTGAACTAAAGGCTTTAATAATTTTCCACCAAATCCATCATCTTCTGCATGTACTGGCTTTGGAATAGTAACACTAAGTACTACAACAAGCATAATAGATGATATTATCTTTTGCATGCTAATTATTCTTTTTCTTTTTTTCATTGTCTCCTCCTTTTACTATTCCTATCTTCTACCTGTCTTTTGCATTTTTACCAATTTATTCAAGTTTGTTTCAACAAATTCAAACTCTTTGGCCGTTGGTGTAATTTGTAAAATTGCAGTATCTGAACCAACTTTTAGTAAGCCCTCTCCTTTTTGACAAGTTATTAAAAATCCTGCCTCACCTTCACTTAATTTAAATACTTCTTTTAAATATTGTATTTCTGACTTATCTTGTGCTAAAAATAATTTTGTATCAGAAGATGTTAAAACTGCTTGTGCCTCTGGCTTTTCATAAAAATCTTGAAATCTTTGTGAAATAATTGCAAGTGATACATTTCTTTTTCTTGCACGTCTTGCCATTGTATTTAAAAAATCTACTGCTTCTGGGTATGGAAGTAACATCCAAGCCTCATCTACTATAACCCTTTTCTTGCTTGCTTTTGTCCTATCTTCACTATTTTTCTTAACATATTTTTCCCAAATCCAAGAAAGTAAAATCTGTTGTGCAAGTGGTCTTGCAAACCTTTCTTCCAATTGAGAAATATCAAGATTAATAAATGGTGAGCCATCTAATAATTCAAAGGTAGATTGTCCATCAAAATAAGCCATTTGACCATTATATTCTCTTATATATTGTCTCATAACCTTCAATAAATAGCTATATTGAAAACTATAATCTGGATTAGTATTTGAATTTGCTTTTTCTTGTAATCTCTTATACCAACTACCAATTGTTGGCATTTCTTTTTTCTCTTGATATAATTTATTGCCTTTTTGAAATTCTTTTCCTTGTTTATATAAACTTTCTGGATTATTTGTAATTCCAAGGCTAGCATACTCTTCAGCTACAGATTCTGCTATAACTTGCTTTGTAAGCTCATTTACATCTGTACTTCTTGTACTTCCTCTTGCCATTGTAATTAATGCTTGTGTAACATCTTCTACTTTATTTTCTACATTTAAAACAATTCTTTCTCTACCTGTTATCTCATCTTTTATTTTTTCTGGTTCAATATCAAAAACATTAATAACTGTTTTTGAATTTGGGCTAAGAACTACATTAATTCCTCCCAAGCTCTCTGCCACAATTGAATATTCACCTTCTGCATCTAAAGCTAAACTTTCTATGCCCATCAATACAGATGATCTTGAAATTAAAGTTTTCATTGTAACAGATTTTCCAGCACCAGATTTAGCAAATATAACCATATTATAATTTGTAAGTGATGAATGGAAATTATCAAATAAAATTGGTGTTCCTGTTTGCTTATTAAATCCTAATGGTACACCTGTTGGATGTCCTACATCAGAAGTAGTAAATGGAAATGTTGTTCCCATTGATCTACTATCAAAAGAATGCACTTTTTTTATTTTATCATCCATCAATGGTAAATTAGATTTAAATGCATCTTCTTGTATAGCCCAAGCACTTTTAATTCCTACTAATGATTTAGACATTTCTGTAGTAAGAAGTTTTGTTAATCTCTCTAAATCTTCTAGATTATATGTAAAAAGTGTTGCAATAACAGATGCCTCATACATTTTATTAAAACCTGCTGCAATTTCATCTCTTAATTGTTCTGCTTCATATCTCTTTTGTGCTAATGTACTTTCTCTGTTTATATTTCCTCGATCTGCAGCAACAATTCTTTCTGTTTCCAACTCATTAATAACTTTATTTAATTCATTTTGAGATTTTGATTCTGCAATTGGTGTTATATATAAAGATGTATTTACATCACCAAAAAAATACAAATCTCTAAATAATTCTGGAAATGTACACATACGTGGAAGTGTAGATACAAAAAAGCTTCTTGCATATCTTGTTATATTAGATATAATTTCTAAATGATCCATTTTTGAGGCATCAATTCCAGATGGTGCAATTAAATCTTTTATAGTTGTCTTTTTTAATAATCCTCCTGTTTCTTCTTCTTTATTTTCTTGCTCTTGTTTTTCTTTCTTTGCGAATAGACTCATCTGTTTTACCTCCTTTTGTTTTTGTTTTTGCAGTTTCTCTGTCTTTTTTAATTTCTTCAATTGCTAATTCTGCTACATCTTCACCTACATAATCACTATTTTCTGATAATATTAGCTCTGCCATTCTATTAATCAAATTTTCCATATTTTGCTCTTTTTCTCTTGCTTTTTGTTCTGCTATTGTTTGAACTTTTTGAATTTTTTCATTGGCTAAGTCAATTGCTTTGTCTTCTATTTGTTGATCTAATGCTTTCATTTTCTTTTCAAACACATCTGGTGCAGTAGAATATAATTCATCGTAACCTGCTCTTAAAGCTTTATCTAATCCAAATATTTCTGCTTCATCTCTATTATAGGCTACATATAATAAATCCACTAATTCATTAGAACTTAATATTTTTCCATTTACAGAACATGCAGTTAATGTAGATATTAATGCTTGTGATTTTGTATATAACTCTGCAAATGCCATTCCTCTTACTTCTTCTTCATTATAATTATCATCTGGATTTTCTTCTAAATAGTAAGATAAGATAATATAATATTGTTTATTTAAAACATTTCTATTAAGACTCATTTTTTCTGTATTATATACAATATCTTTTCCATATTCAAAAAGATTTTTTTGCTTTGTTAACTCAAAGAAATATCCATCTAAAGCTTCTTTTGAATATGATTCTGATTCTATCATCCTTTTATATTCATATCTCATACTGTTATATTTATCTTCTATTTGCTTTACTCTATCTTTATATGTATTAATGCTACTTTCTAAGTTTATAGTTCTTGTTTGAATATAAATTTGAATAGGATGTCTCAATGTGTTTAAAAATTGTTGAAATCCTTCTTCCACACCTACTTTTTCTACTTGAGACATTAAATCATAGTTAACTCCTTGACATTGCACTACCATTAAATATCTCTTTCCTTTTTTTTGCACAATCATATTATCCTCTATTTTATCAAATTCCATAAAGTCTTTTAGAGGTTGAATATTATAATTAGTACTAATAGAAGATTTTTTATTTTCTTTTTTTGTGCTATCAGCTTTGTCTTTTATTGGTATTTTTTCTTCTGATACCTTTTTATTTTTGTTTTGCATTCTCATTTTTAAAATTAAATACCATACACTTAACATCATTAATAATGCAATCATACATATTAGAACAATAGAAAGTATACTTGATATTGTATTTTCATTTACATTATTCATCTTTTGCTCCTCCTATTTTTTCTGTATTTACATAGATTTTATTTTTTTGCATTTTAAATTTTATAGCTCTTTTTATTATATCGTCTATATTTTCTCCACCAGTCTTCTTTGTGATATAAAAAGCATTTGAATCTGGCATCTTAAACGTACCTATTATAAAACCTATTACTCCAAATAAGCCCATTATGATAAGACCTATTGTATTTAAATTTATCATCCTAAAGGGAATATAAAAAATTAAACCTACTGCTACTCCTATCATGGCATATATTAACGCTTTTGTCGAAAATATAAATAATATTCTTCCTTCTCCTTTTACATTTCTTGGTATGTTATATGTATTCATTTTATCCTCCTTTGTATATATACAATTATACTCAATACTATTATATCAAAAAAACGCAAAAATTGTAACATTTTTGCGTAAATAATTTTATTTTAATATAAATGTAATATATTTGTAATAAAAAAAGACTTCTTTTTTGAAGAAGTCTTTTTTTTAAGAAGCTGAAATACCACTTGCAAAGTTGTATACCATTTGAGCAAGTACAGATGCTGCAAATATTAAAATTGCACCAACTAAATATGGTATCATAGTTTTCTTATATTCTGCTTTTTCCTCTGCACTACCCATCATATATTTAATACCTAATACAATTAGTACTACAACAGAAACTACTACACCTATTGTTCTAAGAATACCTACAATACTTCCACCAACATTGCCTATTGCACTGGTATTATTGTATTTTGCTGTTACATTATTAGGTTGTATGCCAACAGCAGGATCAGCTGCCAAAACAACAGATGCCATAGAAATAAACATTACTATCATACAAATCATACTAATTATTTTTACCATCTTTTTGTTCATATTCTTCTCCTCCTTTTATTGTATTTATATTAAATCTCATGCAAATCTTATGAGAATTTTAATAACATATTTCTTCTTTATTCATTATAACATTAAAAAATTTTTTTTGCAACTATTGTTAAAATAAATATTTTTAAAAAGCTTGCATAACATCATATATCAATTGTGGCAACGTACTAATAGAAAATACTAGAACTGCTCCAATAACATAAGGAAGCAATGTTCTTTTATAATCTGCTCTTTCTTCCACACTTCCTAGCATATATTTTATTCCTATTCCTATCAATACTACCACAGATACAACTACACCTATTGTTTGTACAACTCCAACTATTCTTTGCGCTTTTTCAGTAAATTTAGTTGGATTTCCTACTAGTCCTTTGTATTGAGATAAATCACCTAAATCATCTATGCTACTTTCTTGTGTTTCTTCTTGAGAATCTTCGCTTGCATCTTCTTCAATTTTAGTTGCATCATATGCGCAAGAATAGTTGCAAAATACAAGCATGCCCATCAATAATATTATCATTATTACAAATAATTTCTTCATTACAATCACTCCTATTACATTTTATATTGCACTACCTAACATATTTACTGCTAATTGCCATATTGCAAATGCTCCAAATACTACTATGCATCCTACTATGTATGGTACTATTAATTGTTTTACTTCTGTTTTTTCATCTATTCCGCCTATCATAAATTTTATTCCTAATATTCCTCCCATTATTACCGCTACTACTATTGCTACTGTTGCAAATATTCCTGATATTGTTTGTGAAAAAAGACTTAAACTTCCTTCGTTAAGATGTGAGCCTTCTCCTTTAGTTACAAATTTTTCTGCATCTGATATTGTATCTTCTATACTACTAATTGACATTTTACTTTCATCTGTTTGCTCTGGGTTGTTATATATAATATTTTTATCTTCGTTTTTAAAATCATCATCTTCTAATTTTTGTCCTTTATCAATTTTGTCTTGTCTATTTTTTTCATCTTGCGTTGTTTCTTTAGATTTATCTAATTCTTCTTTTATTTTTTCCAATTCCTCATCTTGTTTTTCTGTTACTCCAGAATCTTTTAATTTTGTAATTGCCGCATTTAAAGCATCTTCATATGTATCATATACTTTGTTATTAAATTTAATTCCATTTTCATCTGCTTGTACACCATTAAAATCATCTTGATTTTTTAATCTATTAATAAAATCAATTGCTTTCGTTTTTTCATTTTCATCTAATTCTTCAAAATTAGTATTAAGTATATTTATAACAACAGTTGATATTTCTTCTTTTGGAACTCGTAAATTTTCATAGTCATTCCAAACATATGCATTAACAGTTGTAACCATAAAAATATTTATAAAAAAGAAGCTTAATAATATAATACACAATTTTTTTACATTACATGCCATAATTATCCCTTCTTTCTTTTTTATTTTTCATCTCTCTATATATTTTATCATAAAAACTCGCAATTTTCAACTTTTTTCGAGAGTATCATTACATAAACTCTTTTACATTTTACTTAAACAAAAAAAGAAACCTTTTTACTTTGGTTTCTTCTTTGGCGTAGGTGAGAGGGTTTGAACCTCCGCGCCGATTGCTCGACCTAGCAGTTTAGCAAACTGCCCCCTTCACCACTTGGGTACACCTACATTTTTTATCTACCTTTTATTGTTTGGCGGAGAGGGTGGGATTCGAACCCACGGTACGCTACAAACGCACGCCAATTTTCAAGACTGGTGCCATAAACCAACTCGACCACCTCTCCACATCTGTTGACAAATGTCAGCGACAGTATTTATATTAGCATTTTTATAGGCATTTGTCAATAGTAAATTTTGGATTTTTTCAAAACCTACTTAATAATTTTTCCCGCTTCCATTGCTCTTCTTATTGCTTTTGATTCCTCTTCTGTAATAGTATACGAAGATTGTCCATTATTTACAGGTTTTGCATAAATATTTGACATTTCCCTAGAATATATTCCATTTAGTACCACACCATCATTATTTTCATCTAATAAAGCAAGTGTAAAACTTAAATCACTACCAGTATCCTTAAAAGCACTATATCTATACATTCCAACCTTTTGAATGCATTTTGTTAAATCTTGTTTAATATTATTTACTTGTCCAGCAATATCTGCATTTTGTTTTTCCACTCTATCCACTTTATAAATATAATTTTGCAAATCTTCTTCTATATTATTCCCTTTTCCTAATTTTTTCATAAAATTTTTATATCTCTTATTTAAAAGTGAAAATCGAATAATCATAATTATAAATGCAAATATTAAAATCACTAAAGATATTGCCATTGCTAATACAAAACCATCTGTTCTTAACATTTCGACTATACTTTCCATTATTTACCTCTCTTTTTTGAATTATTATTTTATTAAACTTAAAATTCTTTCTAAATCGTCATTTGACGTATACTCTATAATAATTTTCCCTCTTCTTTTACCAGCATCTAATCTTACTTTTGTTCCAAAAAAACTTTGAAAATTATCTTCTATACTTTTATATAAAATATGATTTCTTTGTTGTTCCTCTCTTGTTTCCTTTATTTTAGCCTTTTTTTCTACTTGCCTAACTGTTGCATTCCTTTCAAGCATTTGAATTGCAGTTTGATATTGTTTATCTGGATCTGTTATAGCAAGCAAAGCTTTACAAAGTCCCTCTGATAATTTACCCTCTTTTGCCATTTCTAATACACGTGGTTCCAAATTTAATACTCTTATCCAGTTTGCTACAGTACTTCTTCCCTTTCCTAGCTTTTTTGCTACTTCTTCTTGTGATAAGCCATATGTGTCAATTAAAGTTTTTATTCCTAAAGCTTTTTCATATGGATTTAAATCTTCTCTTTGCATATTTTCAATTAAAGATATTTCTGAATTTACTCTTTCATTATCCTCTCTAATTATTGCTGGAATTTCTTTTAAACCTGCTATTTTAGAAGCTCTCCATCTTCTTTCTCCTGCAATAATACTATAATAGTTTTCTTTTTTAGTTACTATTATTGGTTGAATTAATCCATATTCCTTTATTGATTGTGCCAATTCTTCTAAAGATTCTTGGTCAAACCTTTTTCTTGGTTGATCACGATTTGGCTCTACTTCATTTATTTTTAAATTTTTTAGCACATCATTATCTTGCATTTTTTCTTCTTCAGGAGTTGGACCAAATAAAGCATCTAATCCCTTCCCTAAACCTGTCATTTTTGCCATATACTATTCCCCCTTTTCTTCGTTTATTTTTAAAAATTCTTTTGCAAATTTAATATAACTTTTTGCACCCTTAGATTTAATATCATATTCTGTTATTGGCATTCCATAACTTGGAGCTTCGCTTAGTCTTACATTTCTTGGTATTACTGTTTTATATACTTTGTTATTAAAATATTTTTTTACTTCCTTAACAACTTGGTTTGAAAGATTAGTCCTAATATCATACATTGTAAGTAATGCACCCTCTATTTGAATATCTTTATTCAAGTGCTTTTTTACTAAATTTATTGTATTTAAAAGTTGTCCTAATCCTTCTAATGCAAAATACTCGCATTGCACCGGTATTAATACACTATTTGAAGCAGTAAAAGCATTTAATGTAATTAGTCCTAAAGATGGTGGACAATCAATTAATATATAATCGAATTCATCTACTATTCCTTCTAGTTTTTCTTTTAAACGTTGCTCTCTTGACATCATTGATACAAGTTCAACTTCTGCTCCTGCTAAATTTATATTTGAAGGGCAAATTTTTAAATTTTTTATTCTTGTACTTTTAATTGTTTCTCTCATTGTTGTATCATTTACTAAAATGTCATAAGTAGAAAATTCATTTTCTTTTTCTAAACCTAATCCACTTGTTGCATTTCCTTGTGGATCTGCATCTATTAATAAAACTTTTCTACCTTTTTTAGCTAATATTGTGCTTAAATTTACTGATGTTGTAGTTTTTCCTACCCCACCTTTTTGGTTTGCTACTGATATAATTTTTCCCAATTTTATTGCCTCCAATTTTTAGTTTATTTTTACTTATTAGTTTTTATTTTTTTACATTACTATCATATAAAATTATAAAGAAAAAGTCAATAAATTTTTTTAAATTTATTGACTTTTTTATAATTTTATTTTAATGGCTCTTTTGCCGGTATTCCAGCCTTTCTAGGATACTTATTAGGTGTTTTACTTTCTTTTTTTATAATAATAACATTTCTAGTTATATCACTTTCTGGTAATAAAAAATTATCTACATTTTCAATTATTCCTCCAAGAACTGATATAGCATTTTGGCTTTGTTCTAACTCATCTTTTATTTCAGATCCCTTCATGCAAATACACTTTCCATTTACCTTTACTAAAGGAATTAAATATTCTGATAATGTAGATAAGTTTGCTACTGCTCTTGATGTTGCATAATCAAAACTTTCCCTTTTTGCTTTATTCCTTGAAAACTCTTCAACTCTTGAATGAATAGCTTCTATTTTGGTAAGCTCTAAATTCTTTATTGTTTCTTGTAAAAAATTTACTCTTTTTTGCAAAGAATCTAATAAAACAATTTCTATGTCATCTCTTATAATTTTTAAAGGTATACCAGGAAATCCTGCACCTGTTCCAACATCTATTAATGTTGTATTTTTATTTATGTATTTTTCTATAGTAATTGAATCTATAAAATGCTTTAAAATAATTTCGCTTGGCTCAGTAATTGCCGTTAAATTTATTTTTTCATTCCAGTCTAATAATAAATTCATATAAATATAAAATTTATTTATCTGTTTTTCATTCAACAAAATTCCTATTTTTTTTGCTAATTCTTGCATCCTGTTTGTAAATTCTTCTTTTAACATACTTTTCTCCTTTTATTTTAACTGTTGTAAATAAACCAAAAGAACTGATATATCGGCAGGTGAAACACCTGATATTCTTGATGCTTGTCCTATAGAATGTGGTTTAAATTTATTTAATTTTTGTCTAGATTCTAAGCTAATTCCTTTTAATTCTTCATAATTAATATTCTCTGGCAATAGCTTTGATTCTAATTTTTTAAATTTTTCTACTTGTTCTTCTTGCATCTTTATATATCCTTCGTATTTTATTTGTATTTCTACTTCTTCTTTTTCTTGTCTTGTCAAATTTGGCCTTTCTTCATCAATTACTGATAATTTATCATAATTTAGTTCCGTTCTCTTTAATAATTCAGACATTTTTGTACCTGTAAGTAATGGACTTGTTCCATTATCCTCTAAAAATTTATTAACACTTTCTGTTGGTTTTACAACAGTATTTTTTAGTCTTTCTATTTCTTTTTTAATATTTGCCATTTTTATTTTAAATTTTTCATATCTCTCATCTGAAATTAATCCAATTTTATGACCTATTTCAGTTAATCTTATATCAGCATTGTCTTGTCTTAGAAGTAACCTATATTCTGCTCTGGAAGTCATCATTCTATATGGTTCATTTGTTCCTTTAGTAACAATATCATCAATTAAAACACCAATATAGCCTTGGCTTCTATCTAATATTAGTGGTTCATTTCCTAATATTTTTTGTGTTGCATTAATCCCTGCAATTAATCCTTGACTTGCTGCTTCTTCATATCCTGATGTTCCATTAATCTGACCTGCCATAAACAAACCATCTATTCCTTTATATTCTAATGAAAGTTTTAAATTAGATGGATCTATGCAGTCATATTCTATTGCATATGCAGGTCTTGTAAATTCTGCCCTTTCAAGACCTGGTATTGTATGATATAAAGCAATTTGTACGTCTTCTGGCAAAGATGAACTCATCCCTTGTATATACATTTCTTCTGTATCTAATCCAATAGGTTCTACAAAAGCTTGGTGCCTAGGTTTATCACTAAACCTTACTACTTTATCTTCGATAGAAGGACAATACCTTGGACCTGTTCCTTCTATCTTGCCTGCATATAAAGGAGATCTGTGCAAATTTTGTCGAATTATGTCGTGAGTTTTTTCATTTGTATATGTTAAATAGCAATCTACTTGTTTAAACTCTTTTGGTTCATTTTCAAAAGAAAATGCTTCTATCCCTTGATCTCCTTTTTGTACTTCCATTTTAGAAAAATCAATACTTCTTCTATTAATTCTAGCAGGAGTACCTGTTTTAAACCTTACTAAATTAATTCCTAGTTTTTTTAAACAATCTGACAACTTATTTGCTGCAGATACACCATCTGGTCCACTTTCCTTTGAAAATTCGCCTATATATATCTTTCCCTTTAAATAAGTACCAGTTGCTAAAATAATTGTTTTTACTTTGTAAATAGCACCTACATCTGTTTCTATTGCTGTAACTTTTCCATTTTCTACTTTTATATCTACAATTTCTGCTTGTTTTACTTCTAAATTTTCTTGTTTTTCTAATGTATGCTTCATTTCTGCTTGATATTTTTTTCTGTCTGCTTGTGCTCTTAGAGAATGTACTGCTGGTCCTTTAGAAGTATTTAACATCTTTATTTGTATCATAGTTTTATCAATATTTTTTCCCATTTCTCCACCGAAGAGCATCAATTTCTCTTACTAAATGACCTTTTGAACTTCCTCCTATATGTGGATTACAAGGCATATTAGCAATTGCTTCTAAACTTATAGAAAATATTAATGTTCTCATTCCAAGCCTTGCTGCAGCAAGAGCTGCCTCGCATCCAGCATGTCCTGCTCCGACTACTGCTACATCATATTCTCCTGCTATATAACTCATTTTATTCCTCCTTTTAATGTTCCACACCAATTGTTCCACATTCCTTGTGAAACAAGAAATCAGTGTTTTTAAATACTTTAAAGTAAATTTTAACTTATTTATTGTTTTGATTTTGTTGTTGCTTTTTTTGTTTCCTATTCTGGCTTTTGCGTTTTTTTACCGTTTTTTCTTCGCATAAAAATTAACTTATTTGTTTTTATTATTATGTAATTTAATATTTTTGTTCGTATTATTTTCCTAAACAAAACTTAGCAAAAATTTCATTTATTATATCTTCACTCACAGTTTCCCCTGTTATTTTTCCTAAATCTTCTAAAATATCTTTTATAAAAATTGCAATTACATCTAATGGCATTTTTTCTTGAATTGTTGCTTTTGTCTTTTTTATATTTTCTATTGCCTTAGTAATTAAATTTTTATGCCTTATATTTGTAATAATTAAATCTTGGTCTAAATTTATTTCACCAAATTTAAAAAGTTTTTCAATTTCTTTGTATAGTTCTTCTATTCCAATATCTTTAAGCGCAGAAATTGAAATTATTTTACAATTACTTTCTTTTAGTTTACTATTTTCTTTTGTTAAGACTTGTTGTAAATCAACTTTATTAAGTAATATAATTGCTTTTTTATTTTTTATTAAATCCAATATCTCAAAGTCTTCTTGTGTCAAATCTTTTGTAGAATCAAAAATTGCAAGGATTAAATCTGCCTGTTTTGCTATTTCCCTAGTCTTTTCAATTCCTATTTTCTCTACTTCATCTTTTGCTTGTCTTATTCCTGCTGTATCAATCAATTTTAGTGGTATACCATTAATTGTAACAAATTCCTCTATAGTATCTCTTGTTGTTCCTTCATATTGCGTTACAATTGCTCTTTCTTCTTTTAATATGCTATTTAGTAAAGATGATTTTCCTGCATTTGGTTTGCCAAGAATTGCAGTTTTTATTCCCTCTTTAATAATCTTCCCATCATCAAAACTTTTTTCTAACTTTAGTAATTTTTCTTCAACTTGGTCTAACATTTCTGAAATTTGATTATTTGTAACATCTTCTACATCATATTCTGGATAATCTATACTAACTTCTATATTAACCATCACATCTAGAATGTTTTGCTTTATTTCTTCTATTTTTTTAGAAAGCTTTCCTTCTAATTGCTTTATTCCTGTTTTAGCTTCTCTTTCTGACTTTGCTTCAATTATATCAATTACAGACTCTGCTTGCAATAAATCGATTCTTCCATTTAAAAATGCTCTTTTAGTAAATTCTCCTGGCTCTGCAAGTTCTGCACCATTTTTTAAACAAACTTCTAATATTTTTTTTAGTATTATATTTCCTCCATGTGAATTTATTTCACACATATTTTCTGTTGTGTAACTTTTTGGTCCTTTAAAATAAGATACTAAAACTTCATCAATTATGTCTTCGTTTTCCACAATATACCCATATTTCATAGTATATCCCTTTATTTTGTTTATATCTTTTTCTACATTTTTTGGCTTGAATATTTTATTTAATATTTCAAAACAATCTTTTCCACTCATTCTTACTATTCCTATTCCGCCTATTCCGTGGAGCAGTTGATATTGAAGCTATTGTACTCATATATATTTATTCTCCTTATTTTTCTATTTTTTATATTTTACCATATTATGTTACTTTTTAAAATACTTTTGTCAAAAAAAGCCAAAGAACAGAATTACAAAACATTTTGTAAAATCCGACCTTTGACCTCCGATTTTATCTATTTTATTATTTTTTTAATGAAATTACTACTCTTCTATAAGGTTCTTCTCCAACACTTGTTGTTGTAACCTTTGGATTTTGTTGTAATTTACTATGAATAATCTTTCTTTCATATGCTTGCATTGGCTCTAACTTAACAGATTTTCTTGTTTTTATTACTGTTTTTGCAACTTTTTCTGCTAATTCTTCCAATGTTTTTTCTCTTTTTTTCTTATATCCTTCTATGTCTAAAAGTACTCTTACTTTATTTTCTATTCCTTTTCCTGCAATAGCAGACAATATATTTTGAAGTGAATATAACGTTTCTCCTCTGTAACCAATTAAATAACCTAATTCTTTGTTGGTTATGTCAACATTTATATATTCTTCTGATAAATTTATATTGTATGTAGTCCCCTCTGGTAAGTGTTTTACAAAGTCTTTTAAAAAGTTTTCTATATTTTCTTTTGCTTTTTCTTGTTCTTCTTTACTTAGTTCTATTTCTCTTTTTGGTTTATTTTCTATTGCTGTTTGCTTTTCTTCTTTTGCATCTTTTAAAGTTAATTCTACTTTTACAACTCTTGGTGCTAAAATACTAAAAAAGCTTCTTTTATCTTCGTTTTCTAGAACTTTTACTTCAACACTATTTCTTGATACATTTAGTTTTTTTAAACCATTTTCAATTGCTTCATTTGTAGTCTTTCCTTCAGAAATAATGGTCTTTCCCATATTTATTCCTCCTTAAGATCTTCTTTTTCTAATATTTTATTTAATATTATTCTTTCTATAATCATAAGAATATTGTTTACAAGCCAATATAAAGCTAATCCTAATGGTGCAATAAATGCAATAGAAATTGACATAATAGGCATCATCCATGACATCATTTTGTTTGTCTGCATAATAGCATCTAATTCATTTTCGTCTTTTTCTTTATCTACTTCTTTTCCTGTTTCTCCGTCAATTACAGCTTCTTTCTTTTTTGCTGTTTGTTGCTCTTGCATTTTTGTTGTCATCCTAATTGATATAAATGATGATATTATATATAAAACAGGTATAATATAAACTGTGTAATCTGTCATATTTTGTTGTGGTATTTTGCTTAAATCTAATCCTAAGAAATTCATTTTAAGGTTTAATTTTTCAACTGTTTCATCTTCTGGATTTTTCTCTTTTAAGAAGTTATATTCTCTAATTAAGTCTATTTCTGGATATACATTGCTTACTTCTTTTCCATCATCTTTTATTTGTTGAATATATGTATTTAATTTTTCTTTTTCTTCGTTGTTTGTTTTTTGCATATATGTAATTGGACTTCTTACTAAATAAAAAATTGATAGTATAAGTAATATTTGAATAATTCCTGTTAAACATCCGACTAAATGGACTCATTTTTTCTGTTTTATATAAATTCATTATTTCTTGGTTCATTTTTTCTGGATCATTTTTATATTTAAATTGTATTACTTGCATTTTTTCTTGCATTTTTGTGCTTTTTTTCAATGTTCGTTGCTGCTTTATAGATAATGGCAGTAACACTATTTTTATAATTATTGTAAATAGTATAATAGCTAAACCATAATTATTTACTATGTTGTATAAAATTGCTAGTACATAACCAAACATATTGGCAAAAAATTCAAACATTAATATTTTCCTCCCTTTAGCCTATTTTAGTGGGTCATATCCACCTTTTGAAAACGGATTACATCTTAATATTCTATAAATTCCTTTTAATAGCCCTTTGCCTGCCCCGTATTTTTGTATTGCTTGCTTTGTATATTCTGAACAGGTTGGATAATATTTGCAATGTATGTTTTTACTTTCAAACCATAAAGATATGTGTTTTTGATACCCATTAATTAGCCAAATTAGTACTTTTTTCATACTTTTTCCTCTAATATTTTTGCTTTTTTTAGAATCTTTTCCATATCATTTGTTATGTTTTCAAATGTGGCATTTTCAATATTTACTTTCTTTTTCCATAAAAAAATTATGCTAAATCCACTTTTGGTCTTGCTCTCATAAAAATAGTAACTTTCTTTTATTAATCTTTTAATTTTATTTCTTTTTACTGCTTTGCACAATTTACGGCTAATTGCAATTCCTAAAAAATTTTTATTTTGTACTTTTGCATTTTTTATAAAAGCTTCTATACATTGACCAGAATAGTATTTGCCATTTGACAAGATTTCTTTAAATTCATAATTTTTTTTAATTGTTTCTGTTTTTTTCATGATTTGTTCCTTGAATTTTTATGCAGTTAATTTTTTTCTGCCTTTTGCTCTTCTTGCTTTTATAATATCTCTTCCTGTTTTTGTTTCCATTCTTTTTCTAAATCCATGTTCCTTTTTTTCTTGTCTGTTTTTTGGTTGATATGTTCTTTTCATTTTCTCTACACCTCCTACGGATAATTAACAAGTATATCGATTATATAGCAAAATATAGTCAAAAGTCAAGTATTTTTATAATTTTTTTCCTCATTTTAAATTTTCTTATTGACTTATTACCTATTAATCTGTTATGATTAGGGAGGTAAACGATTACGCGTTTATGAAAGGATGTTTTTTATGAGTGTTGACAAAAATGAGTTATTAGAAAAATTTAAAAAACAAATACAACCCGAATTAACAGGTATTTCTTATAACACTTGGATAAAAACTTTAAGCATACAAAGTGTAGAAGGAAATCATATTACTTTTATTGCTACTTCAGAATTTCATAAAGATGTTATTGAAAATAAATACAGGGATTTAATTTTAAATACTCTATCTTTTTTTACTAATAGAATTTGGACTTATTCAGTTATAGATTCAAGCAAAAAGTCTGAAATGGATGAAGAAAATACTCCTTCAACAAAAAAAGTTTCTAGCAAAAACGATTCTTTAGACCCAAAATACACTTTTGAAACTTTTGTTGTAGGAAAAAATAGTGATTTAGCACATGCTGCAGCTTTAGCCGTTAGTAATGCCCCGGGAATAAACTACAATCCATTTTTTATTTATGGTGGGGTAGGGCTTCGGAAAAACGCACTTGATGCAAGCTATTGGTAATAGAATTTCAGAAAATAATCCAGATGCAAAAATAATATATGTTACTTCCGAAAAGTTTACAAATCAACTTATAAATGCAATTCAAGAAAATAAAACAGATCTATTTAGAAATAGATATAGAACAATTGATGTTTTATTAATTGATGACATTCAATTTATTGCTGGAAAAGATAGGGTTCAAGAAGAATTTTTCCATACCTTTAATACATTGAGAGATGGAAAAAAGCAAATTGTAATGACAAGTGATAAAAAACCAAACGAAATTCCATTTTTAGAAGATCGTTTAAAATCTAGGTTTGAATGGGGTCTACTTGCCGATATTTCATTGCCTGATTATGAAACTCGTTTTGCAATTTTAAAGCAAAAAGCACAAGATGAAAATGTTCTAATTGATGACTTAATTCTTTCAAACATTGCAAATAGGATAGACTCTAACATTAGGGAACTAGAAGGGGTATTTAATAAATTACTTGCAAGAGCTTCACTTACACATAGCCCAATAACAATTGAACTTTGTGAAAAAGTATTAAATGATTTCAAATACGAAAGTGAAAAAGTTATTTCTAGTGATTTTATAAAAGAAACTGTTGCAAAATACTTTAGCATAAATAAAGATGATTTATCAAGTAATAAACGTTCAAATGATATTGCTTATCCAAGGCAAATTGCAATGTATTTGTGTAGAGAAGTTGCAAATATGTCTTATCCTCAAATAGGAATTGATTTTGGCGGAAGAGATCATTCAACAGTAATGCATGGTTGTAAAAAAATAGAAAAAGAAATAAAAGAAAAAAGTAATACAAAATCAATTGTGGATAGTGTGAAAAACATCATCTTAGACGGAAAACAATAATAAAAAAAATAAAAAAAGAACTTTTTAAAAATTTGTGTTTGAAAAAAAATTGTTTGGAGTTAAGCTATTCAATTTCTTCTTACGGAAACAATACATTTGATATCCACAAGTAGTTGTTTAAAAGTTGTTTATAAACTGTGAACACATTACATTTTTATAAATTATTCACAAAAGAAAATTTTAGGTGTGGAAAGTTAAGGTGTTTTTCCACAGACTTTTGCACAAGAGTTTTGTTAGGGATTTAAACTTTAAACATAGTTTTCCACAGTTTCCACAGCACCTAATACTATTACTACTAATAATATTTATATATATTTATAAAGGAGGAAGCCAAATGAAAATAGTTTGTTATAAAGATACTATTTTGAAAGCTATTAATTCCGTAGTAAAAGCTGTAGCATCAAAAACTACAATGCCTATACTTGAAGGAATATTAATTCAAACTAATGATAATGAAATAAAATTAACTACATATGATTTAGAACTTGGTATTGAATATGTAATTGAGTGTGAAGTAAAAGAACAAGGAAGTACTGTTGTTAATGCAGTAATGTTTAGTGAAATTATTAGAAAATTACCAGATACAGAAATTAGTATTACATTAAATAATCAAAATTTATTAGAAATAGAATGTGAGGGAGCACTATATAAACTAGCAACAATGAAACCAGAAGAATTTCCAGAACTTCCAAAAATAGAAGTAGAAAATTCTGTGGAAATTGAGCAAAATGTATTAAAAAATATGATAAGAAAAACAATATTTGCAGTAAGTTCAGAAGAAAGTAGACCAATTTTTACAGGATGTTTATTTGAAATTGAAAATAATAAATTAACTTTAGTTGCAGTTGATGGATTTAGGTTAGCATTAAAATCTATTTTCTTAAATAAAGAAAGTAATAATTTTAAAGCAGTTATTCCAGGAAAAACTTTAAATGAAGTAAATAAAATTATAACAGATTCATTTGATACAGTAAAAATAGGAGTTTCTAAAAATCAAGCTTTATTCGAAATGGATAATTGTAAGGTTGTTACTAGAATATTAGATGGAGAATTTTTAAATTATAAAAATGTTATTCCAAATAGTTGGGAAACTAGAATTAAAGTAAATAAAAATAATATACAAGATAGCTTTGAAAGAATTAGTTTAATCTCAGCATCTTCTGTTGAAAAAGAAAAGAAATATCCTGTAAAAGTGCAAGTAGATATAGGAAAAGTAATTATTTCTTGTACAAACCAAACAGGTGATGCAAAAGAAGAATTATTTGTTTCAACAGAGGGAAAAAATTTAGAAGCAGGGTTTAATCCAAAATATTTCTTAGATAGTCTAAAAGCTATTGAAGATGAAGAAGTTTACATTGAATTTGGGACAAGCATATCACCTTGTTTAATAAAATCAACAGAAAAAGAAGATTACATTTATATGATCTTACCAATTCGATTAAAAGAAGATTAATGGTGTTTATAATGTGGATTAATAAAATAAAAATAAATAATTTTAGGAATTATGAAGAAGAAGTAGTAGAATTAAGCAAAGGAATTAATCTTTTTTATGGAGATAATGCACAAGGAAAAACAAACATTATAGAAGCAATTTTTTTAAGTGGTTATGGAAAATCTTTTAGAACAAACAAAGAAAAAGAAATGATTCGCATGAATGAGCAAGATTCTATAGTTGAAATAAATTACAAAAAAATTGACAGAGATGGAAAAATAAAAATTCATTTAGGAAATAAAAAGGAAGTATGGATTAATGGAATAAAAATAAAAAAACTAAGTGAATTACTAGGAAATGTTAATATTGTAATTTTTCATCCAGATGATATATCTATTTTTAAAGGAAATCCTCAAAACAGAAGAAGATTTTTAGATATTATGATCAGTGGTTTAAAGCCAAACTACATGCATCATTTAAATTTATATTTAAAAACTTTAGAACAAAGAAATAATTATTTAAAACAAATAAAAGAAGAAAACAAAGATGAAAATTTGTTAGACATTTGGGATGAAGAATTAATAAAACATGCTATAATTATTTATCAATATAGAAAAGAATATATAGATAAAATCAGAAAAAAAATAAAAGAAATACATAGCGAAATTACAAATGAAAAAGAAAAAATAGAAATATATTATTTATCAGAATGTGAAACTCAAGAAAAATATAGGAAATTATTAAAAGAAAGAAGAAAACTAGACATAATAAAAGGTTTTACAACAAAAGGAATTCACCGAGATGACTTTAATGTAGAATTAGATAAAAAAAAGCTAGATATTTATGGCTCACAAGGGCAACATAGAACTACTATTCTTTCACTAAAATTAGCAGAGTTAAAAATTGTAGAAGAAGAAATAGGGGAAAAACCAATATTATTACTTGATGATTTTATGTCTGAATTAGATAATAAAAGAATAAAAAATTTTTTAGATAAAATTGAAGATACACAAGTAATTATTACTTGTACTGAAAAAATTAATATTGAAAATAAAAAAATTTTAATATATAATGTGAAGGAAGGAAAAATTCATAAGGAGGAAAACTAATGGAAAAAGTTAACAATAAATACGGTGCAGAACAAATTCAGGTATTAGAAGGACTTGAAGCAGTAAGAAAAAGACCAGGTATGTATATAGGAAGTACTTCTGTAAGAGGTTTACATCACTGTGTTTATGAAATTGTTGATAATGGTGTTGATGAAGCATTAGCTGGATATTGTACAGAAATTAATGTTATAATCGAGCCAGGAAATATTATAAGTGTAGAAGATAATGGAAGAGGAATTCCAGTTGAAATACATCCAAAAACAGGAATTTCTACTGCAGAAACAGTTTATACTGTTTTACATGCTGGCGGAAAATTTGGTGGAGATAGTGGTTATAAAGTATCAGGAGGACTTCATGGTGTTGGTGCATCTGTTGTAAATGCTTTATCTACATGGACAGAAGTTACAATAAAAAGAGATGGCAACTTATATCAAATGAAATTTGAAAAAGGAAAAACAGTACAAAAGTTAGAAGTCATTGGAAAAGCAGAAGGAACAGGCACAAAAGTTAGATTTCTTGCAGACGATACTATTTTTGAAAGTTTAGATTATGATTATAGTGTTTTAGAAACAAGATTTAGAGAAATTGCATTTTTAACAAAAGGTTTAAAAATAACAATAGAAGACAAAAGAGAGGAAACACCAAAAAAAGCAGAATTTTGCTTTGAAGGAGGTTTAGTATCTTTTGTAGAATATTTAAATAAAAACAAAGAAAAGTTACATAAATCACCAATATATATAGAAAAAGATGGAGAAACACCAGTTGAAATTGCAATTCAATATACAACAAGTTATTCTGAAAATATCTATACATTTGTTAATAATATTAACACAATCGAAGGTGGAACTCACTTAGAAGGATTTAAAAGATCCTTAACAAAAGTATTTAATGATTATGCAAGAAGTCATAATATTTTAAAAGAAAAAGACCAAAATTTACAAGGAGAAGACATTAGAGAAGGAATTACAGCAGTTGTTTCTGTTAAAGTAAAAGAACCACAATTTGAAGGACAAACAAAAACAAAACTTGGAAACAGTGAAATAACAGGAATTGTACAAAGCATGGTAAATGATTCTTTATCAGCATTTTTAGAAGAAAATCCAGCAGTTGCTAAAGCAGTATTAGAAAAATGTATTAGTGCATATAGAGCAAGAGAAGCAGCAAGAAAAGCAAGAGAACTTGCAAGAAAGAAAAGTTCGTTAGAAACATCAACATTACCACGGAAAACTAGCAGATTGCAGTAGCAAAAACCCAGAAGAATGTGAAGTATATATAGTAGAGGGAGATTCAGCTGGTCGGAAGTGCAAAACAGGGAAGAGACAGAAAATTCCAAGCAATTTTGCCACTATGGGGAAAAATGTTAAATGTAGAAAAAGCAAGAGCAGATAAAATCTATGGAAATGACAAACTAAACCCTGTTATATTAGCAGTAGGAGCAGGAATTGGAAGAGACTTTGACATTACAAAAATTAGGTATGGAAAAGTTATAATAATGGCAGATGCAGATGTTGATGGAGCACATATTAGAACACTTTTACTAACATTTTTCTTCCGTTACATGAGACCATTAATTGAAAATGGAAATGTTTATTTAGCACAACCACCATTATATAAATTATCTAAAAAAGGTATGCAAGATAAGTATTGCTATACAGATGAAGACTTAGACAAAGCATACAAAGAATTAGAAGAAAAAGGAATATCAAGAGATCAATTAGCACTTCAAAGATACAAAGGTTTAGGAGAAATGAACCCAGAACAATTGTGGGAAACAACAATGAACCCAGAAACTAGAATACTAATAAAAGTAACTATGGAAGATGCAATAAAAGCAGACGAAATATTTACTCTACTTATGGGAGACGAAGTAGAACCAAGAAGAGACTTTATACAAGCAAATGCAAAATATGTAAAAAACTTAGATATATAAATTTTAATAGCAGATGGCAAACAAAGCTATCTGCTATTAATCTTAAAGCTAATAATAATCTCAGCTAAAACTAATATATCTAATATTTAAACCTAATATATATTACTATATAAATAAGCCCCATACCAAACATATTAATCATTTGCTCGACCATTAGTACACCACAAGTAACTATATTCATCCTAAAACAAGGACTACTAATAAACACTTTGTAAAAAAATACACTAGATATAAAAATAATCTTAGCTCGAATATATTACCTATCATTTGACCACAATCAAAAACAAAATACGAAAACATAGCCTGCAAACAAATAATATACTCTTATCGCCGACATATTATAATGCAACAATACACCATAATATATCTTTGCCCGAATATAAATAAACTAAAAAAAATCTATTTATACTCTTGGCTCAACTATTATTAACCTTATACAAATATTATAAACAAAAATAAAATAATTATTCAAAAATATAAAAAAAATAATTTTATTGAAAAAAATGTCGAAATATGAAGATGAAAAGTTCTTGACAACAAATGTAAAATAATGTAAAATCATAAAAACAAGGAGGTGGAAAAAATAAAAAAAGAAATTAGTACACAAGACTGGATTCCAATAGAGCAAATATTAAAAAATGGAATTATAAAAACAAAAAATAAATACATCAAAATTTTAAAAGTAACACCAATTAATTATAATTTAAAATCAGATTTAGAAAAACAAGCAATTTTAAATTCTTACAAAATTTTTTTAAAAACCTGTAATTTTGATATTCAAATTTTAATTCAAAGTAGTAAAGAAAATTTAGAAAAAAATATTTTAAATGTTCAAAAAAATATCCAAAAAAAAGAAAATAAATATTTAAAAAAATTATCAGAAGATTATATAGAATATATTAATAAAATTAATTCCAATAAAAAATCATCTTCAAAAAATTTTTATCTTATTATTTCTAAAAAAATATCCAAAGAACAAGAATTTAATGAATCATATGAAATGATAAAAAGTGATTTAAAAGAAAAATATTTTAAAATAAAAGAATGTTTATCAAGATGTGGAAATTCTGTATATGAATTAACTACTAAAGAAGAATTATTAAAAATAATTAATTCATTTTTTAATACAAGAAAAGAAATAAATTTAAAAAGCGAAATAAAAATATAAATAAAAAAGGAGGCAAAAATTATAAAAAATAAAAAAATAAAAAAACTAGAATTTGAAGAAGGAGCAATTACAGATAAAGATAAAATTGCGCCATCTTATATTAACATGGAAAATCCAAAATATATTGAAATTGATAATTTATATTATGGTGGATTAATTGTTACAAATTATTATAGAGAGCAGACAGATATTTTATTAAAAAGTTTAATAGAAACAAATATTAATATGAATATATCTATATTTTACGAAAAGCAAGATAGTTACAAAACAATAAAAGACTTAACATACCATATAGGAAATGTTGGAGTAGAACTAAAAGAAAGTAATCAAAATAGGGAAGATATTGACATTGCAGCTTTTGCTTATAATGATGCAAAATATATTAGAAGAGAAATACAAGTAAACAACGAAGATATTTATTTTTTATATATTTATATAAATATATATGCAGAAGATGCAAAAGAATTAGAATATTATTTAAATAAAATAGAAGGAATAACACAAAGTAAAGGAATGCAAACAAGAAGAGCAAATTTTAGGCAAGAAGAAGCTTTTATTAGTTGCATACCACTTATGGAAAATTCAGAGGTTATAAAAGAAGTTGCAAGAAGAAACATTTTAACATCTGGCTTAATTGCAACATATCCTTTTATTTCATCTACAATATTTGATGACGAAGGAATATTTATAGGAACTAATATTTATAATAATTCGCTTGTTTTTATAGATAGATATAATACAGAAAAATATAAAAATGCAAATATATGTATTTTTGGAACAAGTGGAGCAGGCAAATCTTTTTATACAAAACTTTTAATACTTAGATACAAACTAATTGGAATCAAACAATATATTATAGATCCAGAAAGAGAATATGGAATATTATGTGAAAAATTAAAAGGGACACAAATAAAAATTGGGCCAAACTCTAATACATATATTAATATTTTAGATATTAGAAAAGAAAGTATAGAAGAAGGAGAAAGTGGATACTTAGCAACAAAAATAGGAAAATTAATTGGATTTTTTAATTTAGTATTTGGCGAATTAAATGAAGAAGAAAAAGCAATATTAGAAGAAAAATTAATTGAAACCTATAAAAACAAAGGAATTACATTTGATGACAAAAGCTTGTTGCAAGGGCAAGAATTTAAAAAATCAAAAGACATGCCATTACTAGAAGATTTATATAATGTTTTAGAAAAAGACGAAAAAACACAAAAATTTAAAATAAAATTAATTCCATTTGTAAAAGGTTCAATGAAATTTTTTAATAATTATACAAATATTGAATTAGAAAATGATTTAATTATTGCAGATGTTTATGACTTAGGCGAAGAAAATTTAAAATATGGAATGTATTTATTTACAGATATTTTTTGGGATAAAATTAAAGAAAATAGAGAAGAAAAAAAAGCAATTTATTTAGATGAAATTTGGAGATTAATTGGTGTAACGTCAAATAAAGAAGTTGCAAGTTTTATTTATAAAATATTTAAAACCATTAGAAAATATGGAGGAAGTAGTGTTGCAATTACTCAAGACATTTCTGATATTTTTAGTTTAGAAAATGGAATTTATGGAAAAAGTATTTTAAATAATTCTAGCATAAAAACATTTTTTGCTTTAGAAGAAGAAAATATAAAAATATTATCTGAATTTGCAAATTTATCAGATAAAGAAAAAATAGAAATAAAATCTTTAAAAAGAGGAGAGTGTTTAATGTTTGTTGGAGAAAATCATATTTTAACAAAAATAGAGTGCTCTGAAAAAGAAAAAGAAATTTTGGAAGGAAATAAAATAGAAAATGAAAAAAATAATAACAGCAATTGGTAATCCGAAATTAAACGAAGAATTAAAAAAAGAAAATAATTTTGAAATTATTGGAAAAGACCTTCAATATAAAGAAGCAATTTTAGAAATATTAGAAAAAAATAAAAAAATTGATTTAATTATAATAAGTGAAAATTTATTAGGAAATATTTCTTTTGAAAATTTATTTGAAAAAATAAATTTATTAAATAATAAAATAAAAATTATTTTTATTTTAGAACAAGAAAATTCTGAATTAAAAAATATTTTAATAAAAAATAATATTAATTATATTTATTATAAAAATAAAATTAATTTAATTGAATTAATTAAATTAATAAATAAAAAAGAAATATTAAATTCAGAAAAAATAAATCAAGAAAAAAATAATAATAAATCAGAAAATAAATTTCATAGAGTAGAAATTAAAAATAAAAAAATAAAAAATAAAATAATAAAAAAAAATAAAATAAAAAAAGAAAAAAATAAACAATTAAAAAAAACAAATTGGGCAAAAGATAAAAAAAGCATACAGAAAAATTTTTTTAAAGAGAAAATTTTAACAATAAAAAATATATTAAAACAAAATAGAAAGCTAAAAACAGTTGACAGAGAACATTTTATGTTAAATAAAATTATAACTTTTTCAGGAAATGCAAAAAGTGGAAAAACAACTTTAGCCCTAATAATTAGCCAGTACTTATCTAACAAAAATTATAGAGTTTTACTAGTTGATGGAGATTTTGAAAAGCATGACTTAAGTATAATACTAAAAAGGGAGTTAAAAATACAAAATGAAAGAAAAAATTTTTTGGGAGAAAATTGTGAAAAATTTGAAAGAAAAAATTTTAATTTTCAAAAAGGGAAAATAAATAAAGAAAAAATAGATAAAGAGGCAAAAAACGAAGAAATAATCAACAATAAAATCAATTTATTAACAAAAAAAATAAATAATAATTTTTATTTTTTTTCAGAACTAAATCAAATAACACAAAATTGTCAACCAAAAATTCAAAAAATGAAAATAGATATTTTTTTACAACTTTTAAAGGACAAATATGATTTTATCATTTTTGACTTATCAAAATACAATTTTGGCTCAGTTAATGAAGAAATAATAACAAATGCAAGTAAAAATTTTTTAGTTACAGACTCTAATGTATTAGGCATAAAGGAACTTAGAGGCACGATAAGAAGATATGTGCAAAAATTTAAAATTAAAGAAACCAGTTTACATATTATAGAAAATAGATATAGTAGCGGTTACATAAATAAAGATTTAGCACTAAAAATCCTTTCTACAAAAAGTGAAATTTTTGTAATTAGGGAAGATAAAAAATATAGTTTTTTTATAGAAAATTTTTTTAAAAGAAATATTTTATTAAAAAATAAAAAAATAAAAAAAGATTTAAATAAAATAATTTTAAAAATTAAAAATTAAAATAACTTTATATGCAAAAATATAAAATAAAAAATAAATAATAAAAAATAATAAATAAATAATAAAAAAAGAAAGAAGGAATAAAAATGGAAATAAATAATTTAGAAAAAAATAATAATATTGAATTAAATAATAATTTAGTAAATGAAAATACTCAAAAAAATTTTTTAGAAACAACTCTAGGAAAAACAATTAATACTGCAGTAGATATTGGAATTAGAGCATTGCTACCAGATTTTATGGAGGAACAAATTATTAATTTAAAAGATAATTTATTAGAATATGGATTAAAAGATGGCATAAAAAAGACTATAGACGATACAATTGATTTAGGAAAAAGTGCAATTGGAATAGTAACAGGTAATTTTGAAAGTGTTTCTCAAATGCAAAGTGCTATAAAAACAGGTGGATTAATTGATGGAATGTCTTCTTTATTAGATACAGTTGTTGACAAAGTGAAAAATGCAGGTTTAATTAATAACACGGTGGCAAGAACTATAAAGCAAGGAAAAAATGTAATATTAAATAATATGGAAAGTAATATAGAAGAAAGTTTCCAAAAGCAATATGATGCAATTGAAAATATAAATAAATATATTAGCAATTGGAAAGAATATTTTAATGAAAAAGATTTTAATAATATGGAAAAAGAATTTGGAAAAATAGAAAAACAATTAGAAAAAATTGCTCCGATTGAAAAAACAATTGATGAAGCAAGAAATGTAGAGTTATTACATAATTTAATAAAAAATAATGGTCAAAATTTTGATTTAACACAAGAACAATTGGATTTAGTAGAAAAGTTAAAATAAATATATTGAAAAAATAGATATAGCAGCAGAAGAAATTTGGGAAAATGGAGAAGATATATGTACAAACGAGTTATAATAAAAAACCTCATTAAAAATGGGGTTTTATAAATCTTTCTTATAAGTTTTAAAAAATATATGAGAACAATTTATAATATCATAAAAATATTGAATATTAGCAT
>CANQPY010000010.1 GCA_947625835.1 uncultured Clostridia bacterium
TTATTTAAATTCAAAGTGGATTTAGAACCATATAAATTAATCTATATTATATTTACTCATTAATTTTTTTGCTTTATCAATTCCATTCTCTGTTAAATACGTAGATTTTGCCTTGTGTGTACTTCCTCCAATCAAATTTTCTTCTTCTAAGCAATTTAAAATATCAAAGTCATATCCTTTCCAAGCTCTCATACATTCTTCTCCAAAAACATCTTTTTCTTTCCATGATGTTAAATATAATAGTAATAATGTTAATTCTTTTATTTTTTCCTCCATTATTTATTTCCTCCATTATTGCTTTTTATAGTCCATATTCCTTTTCTTGTAGTTCCTTTTCTTTCTATAATATCTTTTTTCTTTAATTCTGCGATATTCCACCTTACAGCATCATACTTTATTTCATTAATTAATTCACTAATCTGTTTAACAGATATTGTAGGATTTTCTTTTATTATCTCTAGTATTTTATTTTGTATTTCACTTAATTGATTATGATAATTATTTGGGTAATTATTTGGGTAATCATTTGGGTAATTACTTTTATTTTTTCTCATATATAAAGTTAGTATAGTTCTATTAGGATTTAATTCATCTTTCATTTCTGGTTTTATCCAATTTCTATTTTTCCAAGCATTACAAATTTTGTATAATCCAGATCCTGCTCTTTCTCCATAACCCAAACTGGTGATGATGTTATTCTGTTAGACCATCTTTCAGTAGTTATAAAATTATCAATTTCTCTGTAATCCAAAAAGAATCTTGGAATAATTTCAAGTATTTCTTCGTTTTTTCCAAACATTAAAAGTCCTGCTAATGTCAACTTGTCTGTTTTTCTGTCGATTGCCCTTATCATATACAAGAAATCCTTATTTGACAAATTATTCCATTCGTGATTATCTCCTTTATGAATTTTAAATCTTGTTCTATAACTATCTATTGTTTCCTTATCGAGATTATTAATATTAAATTCTTGTAAGATTGTTCCATCTTTTGATTCTTCTGAGCTTTCACTTATCATTACTCTAATTTCTTCTTTACTGCATTTATAATCTCCTTCATGATATCTTTTATATGTTCCTGTAATTGGATTATTATTGATATATATTGGTTTATTTCTTCTATCTGCAACGGGTATACTTATTACAATAATCGTTTTATTATCAATATTTTTTATTTCTATATCATCATCCATTAGATTATTAAAATTTATTTTTTCTTTATTATTAATAGTATTCCAAAAATCTTTTAAAATATTATTATAATTATCAATTCCTTCTATTGTACATATATTATTTTCTTTATTTTCTTTAATTCCTAATACAATTATACCACCTCTTGAATTGGAAAAAGCAGAATAGGTTTCCCATATTGATTTAGGTAATTTGTTTTTTGATTCTTTAAATTCAATTTCTCTATTTTCTCCAATTTTTAATAATGTAATTATTTGTTTTTTATTCATCCTATTTATCACCTCTCATTTATCAATATTTTTAATTAAAACATTTTTTACATTTATTATATCCTTCATCCTTAATTACTTGCTCTTTTGTTGTAATTTCTTTTATATATTTGGGATCAATGTTATTTGGTAATGTGCAATCTTCAGTATGATATATTTTTGATTTATCATCAATAACTAGATTAATATTATTGTTCTCACTCTTCTTTTGCATATTATTCACATATGATTTCTTTATGTTTTGAAATAATTTATTTTTTGCTATTATACGCTTATCTTCAATAATTGTCCCATCAGCATAATTAAATTTAACCTTATCTTCAACATTATAACAAAATATACATAAATTATATGCTGTATCTAATCCCTTTGCTTCTATTAGAACTCCCTTTGGAATTTGATTTTTATCCTTATATTGTGGTGTAACTCTATATAATATTCTTATATATTGTTGTTCATTTTTCCTTATATGTCTCTCTATCTCTCCTTCAATATCATTCATAGTTTTATTTAAATCAATTGTACCTATAAAGATGTTATTTTTGTTATTCTTTTTTGCTGATAATCTATAATCTATTGCGTGACATCTTTGAAATACACCACTATCTTCTATTTTTTTATTCCAACCATTTGGATTAGGATATTTTAAATGCTTTTCTGTTCTTATTGATAATGTGTTTCTACTAATTATTGCTATTGCTCCACTAGCTCTTCCAAATTCATCTGGTTCAAAATATATTGGTACTCCCTCAATGATGTTATAATCTTCTTTTTCAAAAAAAGATACACCATTATTAACAACTGTTTTATATTCAATTAATTTATCTATATTTTTATTCAATAGTCCTTTTATAGTAATATATTTATCTTTTTCCATTTTCTCTCCTATTATTGATACTTTCTAAATCTTCTAGTTTATATTCTACTAATTTCTTTATTTTTTCTTTTATATATTCCTTTTCTACTAAATATTCTCCATTACGAATTGGAAAATAAAAAGAGTCAATATGTAAATTAGAATCTTCTATTTCTTTTCTAGTAGTTTCTATTTTAGTAACCTGTCCATCGTATAGACTCATAAAATATTTATTTGTTTTTTTATCATAACTTACATATATAAATTCATTATCATATGAATATTCTATCATACTATTATTTATTATTTTTTCTAGTTGATTTTTGTATTTTGGTGCTAATTCCAATTCATTGTAAATTTCATTATAAAATTCACTATTAAAATACATATTATTTTTACTACTATCTAGTGATTTTTGTAACTCATCTATAAATTGATCAACCTCTATATTTCTGTTTTCAGCTTTTTTTTGTATTTCATTATTTAAAAGTATATCCATTTTTCTCCTTATAGTTTAAAAGTTATTGTCAGTATTTATTTTATTAACTGCACTAATACTATATCATATTTTTTTTAATAATTCCATAATTTTACATAAATTATTTTAGAATATTTTTCTCTTTCATTAATATACTTATTGATAAATTAATTCGTTAAGCACTATCTCTTCTGCTTGTTGCTTAATTGTATTCATTGTACCAATCCAATATAGCATATCAGTATTTTTCATATCTTCTGTTAAATTACTTTTGCTTTTAAATCTTCAATAATTTGATTAACTCTTTTAGTTGCTGTTTCTTGTATTTCTTCTAAATGGTTTATTAATGTGTTTTCCATAAACATTATTGTATACAATCAAAGATTGCTTGTGGGTGCCCCAGAACCTTGTTACTTTCGTAATAATAGTCTCCATGTCTTATATATTCTATTCCTATTCTTTCATCAACAAATCCTTCTTTTAATTCTTTTTTCTCCATAATTTTTTAATCTCCTCTCAATTTTAATTTTTATTATAAAATCAAAAAAGATGAAATTGTTATTATTCTTTACAATTCATCTTTTAAATATTTGAAAATTTATGATTTTTACTAAATTGTTTCTAGGAGGAAACCATTGTAATTACTACATTTTAATTTTTCGTCATAAGAGAATATGGTTGTAATAACTAACGCAATTAGTGTTATTCCACTAGCTCCTTTCAATCGTTTTTGCTTCAATTTTTCTTTTTGTCCTTTCATTTTCTTTTTCCTCACTTGTATAATAAATTTAGGTTTTTAAAAGGATTCCTATAAACCTTTTTAAAGAATTATGTCGTATTGGTGTTACTATTTATACTCAAATTTTAGCACAGAAAAATTTCCTTGTAAACAATTTTTAGTTAAATAAACAATTTATGATAAAGTCGTAATCAATTTGTAATACAAATGTAATATTTACAACTTAAAAAACAAACTTTTTTTGCAGCATATATAAAAGGACTTAGCCTATAAAAGCTAAATCCTAACATACAAAATCCAAAATTTTAAAACTTAAATTTAAATATTCTAAATGTAAGATCCTATTTCATTTTCTCTTTAATTTTAACTAAAACATTTAGTGCATCAATCGGAGTCAACTCATTCAAATTAATCTTATCAATCTCATGAGCAATCTCTGCCAGTTTATAATTATACAAATCAAACTGACCTTCAACTTGTTTTTTATCTTGTTTTTCTTGTTTCTTTCCAGTTAAAATATTCTTTCTTTCCAAAGAGCGAAGAATTTCATCTGCCTTGCTAGTTACTGCTTTTGGGACACCTGCAAGCCTTGCAACATGTATACCATAACTTTCATCTGTTCCGCCTCTAACAATTTTTCTTAAAAATATAACATCTTCTCCCTTTTCTTTTACTGCAATAGAATAGTTTTTAATTCCCTCTAATCTATTTTCAAGCTCAGTTAACTCATGATAATGAGTTGCAAATAAGGTTTTAGCACCACATTTTTCTTTATCGCTAATAAATTCTGCAACTGCCCAAGCAATTGATAATCCATCATATGTAGAAGTTCCTCTACCTATTTCATCCAAAATTACTAAACTATTGCTAGTTGCTTCTTTTAAAATATCTGCAACTTCCATCATTTCTACCATAAATGTACTTTGACCCATACTTAAATCATCTGATGCGCCAACTCTTGTAAAGATTTTGTCAACTACACCTATTTTTGCACTTTCAGCTGGAACAAAACTTCCGAACTTGTGCCATTAAAGTAATTAAAGCAACTTGCCTCATATATGTAGATTTACCAGCCATATTAGGTCCTGTAATTATTGCCATACGGTTATCTTGCTTATCTAAATAAGTATCATTTTCAACAAAAGAACCTGGTCCTAATATTTTTTCAATAACTGGATGTCTTCCGTTTTTGATGTCTAACACACCAGAAGAGTTGACCTCTGGCATACAATAATTTAAGTCTTCTGCTACTTCTGCAAATGAAGTTAAAACATCTAATGTAGATATAACTTCACTTGTTTTTTGCAATCTTCTTATATTTTTTGAAATTTCTTCTCTAATTTTTACAAATGCATTATATTCTAAATCTACAACTTTTTCTTCTGCACCTAAAATTTGATTTTCTAAATTTTTCAATTCTTCTGTAACATATCTTTCAGCATTTGTTAAAGTTTGTTTTCTAATATAGCGGTCAGGTACTTGATTTAAATAAGATTTTGTAACTTCTATAAAATATCCAAATACTTTATTAAAACCAATTTTCAAGTTTTTAATTCCTGTTTTTTCTCTTTCTTCTAATTCTAATTGAATTAGCCAATTTTTTCCTTCTGTCTGGGCAGTTTTTAATTTATCAATTTCGTCATCATATCCTAATTTTATAATTCCACCGTCTTTAATTGTCATTGGTGGGTCATCAATAATTGCAGAGTCTATTAAAGCATATATATCTTGCAATTCATCTAAATTTTCAAATAAATCGTTTAATAAATCTGACTTGCAATTTTGCAAGCATCTCTTCAATTCTGGTAATTTTAATAATGAATTTTTTAAAGTTACCATATCTCTTGCATTTGCATTTCCATATGCCATTTTTCCTGCTAAACGCTCAATATCATATACTTTTTTTAAGTTGTCTATAATATCTCCTCTTAGCATAATATTATCTTTTAGTTCTTTTACAGCATTTAATCTTTTATTAATTTCCAAAACATCTACTAATGGGTCATTTAGCCATCTACGTAAAGCCCTTCCTCCCATTGAAGTTGAAGTTTTATCTAACACCCAAAGAAGTGTTCCTTTTTTTGATTTATCTCTTAATTTTTCTGTTATTTCTAGATTTCTTCTTGCATTTATATCTAATGACATATACCTTGATAATTGATATATTACAATTTTATTAATATGTTCTAAACTTGTTTTTTGCGTTTGTTCAATATACTCTATTAAAGCATGAATAGATGATATAGCAAAAATTTTTTCTTCTACATTTTCAATCTTTTTTCCATTATTATCTTGAATTATATACCTTGATTGTAAATTTTCTACTTGTTTTGTAAAAAATTTATCGTTAAATTTTGTAATATATGTATTTTCAAATCTTTCTTTTATTTTGTTTATTTCTTCTGTAGAATCTGCCATCATAGAATTTATAACAAGTTCAGATGGAGTATATCTTGCAATTTCGTCTAATAACAATGGAAAATTATTGTTATCTTTTATTTCTGTTGAATAAAATTCTCCTGTTGAAAGGTCACATACACTAATTCCAAAATAAATGCCAGATTTAAAAATACTCATAATATAATTATTTTTTCTTTCTTCAAGCATATTACTTTCTACTACTGTTCCTGGTGTAATTACCTTAATTACTCCCCTTTTTACTATTCCTTTTGTTTCTTTTGGATCCTCTAATTGTTCACAAATAGCTACTTTATAGCCTTTAGCTACTAATTTTGCAATATACATTTCAGCAGCATGATGAGGAACTCCTGCCATTGGAGCTCGTTCTTCTTGCCCACAGTCTTTCCCTGTTAGAGTTATTTCTAATTCTCTTGATGCTAAAATTGCATCATCAAAAAACATTTCGTAAAAGTCTCCTAGTCTATAAAATAAAATACAGTCTTTATATTGTTCCTTTGTTTCAAGGTATTTTTGCATCATAGGTGAATATTCTGCCATATTTTATTGATTCTCCTTTCATTATTATTCAAATTATATTTCTCCTCTCAAATACCACATATGTTCTGAAATAATTTTAAGTTCTACCATTTTACCAATTAAACTTTTATCTCCTTCAAAAACAACCACTTTGTTACTATCTGTTCTTCCTGTTAGTACATCTTTATTGTTTTTGCTTTCTCCTTCAACTAATACTTTTTGCATTGTGCCTATGTATTTTTTGTTTGATTCTTCCATTTGATTTTCTACTAATTCTTTTAATTTATCAAATCTTTTGTGCTTTTCTTCTTCAGGTATTTGATTTTTCATTTTATCTCCTGGTGTTCCTACTCTTCTTGAATAAATAAACATATAAACTTGCTCAAATTTTACTTTTTTTACAACATCTAATGTATCTTCAAATTCTTCATCAGTTTCTCCTGGGAAACCTACTATAATGTCAGTTGATAGAGTAAGATTTGGAATTTTATTTTTCATTTTTTCTACTAAGCTTAAATATTGTTCCTTGGTATATTTTCTATTCATATCTTTTAAAACTCTTGTATTTCCTGCTTGTAATGGCAAATGAACTAATTTACAAACCTTATTGCTACTTGCAATTGCTTCTATTACATCATCTGTAAAATCTTTTGGATGTGGTGAAATAAATCTAATTCGTTCAATTCCGTCAATTTTATTAATTTCTTTTAATAGTGTAGCAAATGAATTTATTCCTCTATATTGCTCAAAAGGAATATTTTTTTCTTTTTCTACTTTTAAATAAGAATTTACATTTTGCCCAAGTAAAGTAATCTCTTTATATCCATTTTTTGCTAAATCTTCTATTTCGCAAATAATGTTTTTTGGTTGTCTACTTCTTTCTCTTCCTCTTACATATGGGACAATGCAATAACTGCAAAAATTGTTGCAGCCATTCATAATAGTAACAGATGCTTTTATTTTACTATCTCTTTTGATTGGCAAACCTTCATAAATTTCGCCATCTATGTCAATAATATCTTCTAACTTTTTCTTTGTTTCTAATGCCTTATATAAATCTTCTGGAAATTTGTGTAGTGTATGAGTTCCAAATACAATATCAACAAATGGATAACTTGATTTTATTTTATCTGTAATGTGCTTTTCTTGCATCATACAACCACCAATAGCAATTAAAATACCTTTTTCTTGCTTTAAATTTTTTAGTTCTCCGAAGCTTTCCAAAAAGTTTTTCCTCTGCATTTTCTCGTACACAACATGTATTAAATAAAACAATATCTGCATTTTTTACATCTTCTGTTTTTTCATAATTCATTGTTTCTAACATTCCACATAATTTTTCAGAATCGTTTTCGTTTAACTGACATCCCATTGTTAAAATGTAATATTTTAATTTTTTATTTGCATTTAGTTTTCGTACTTTATCTATATATTCCATTTATACTCTTGTTTCTCCTTTTATTGTTTTTACTTTGTTTTTTATTTTATTACAAAATATGCCATTTTTCAAGTATTTTTGTGAAGTTTTATTTTAACGCTTGACTTATGTTAATTAAAGTAGTATAATTAAATTACGTTGAGGAGGTTCTCAACAAAATTGTAAATGGAGATTACAAGCTAACCGCTTTTCTCCTATAAATGGGAAGAGGACAATTTTATAGTTCCTCTTCCCTTCCCTTTTATAATATGCTATAATAGAAAGTAGATTGGGGGCAAAAAATATGGGAGAATTTGATTCTTTATTAAAAACAAAAAATACTAAAAGAACACATGATTATAGCTATATTACTAAATATAAGCAAGGGCATTTTGGAACTTCTACAAATTATGAATATTTTGAAAGCTTATATGTTCAAGATTTATGGAATTTAAATGAAAAAAAGAAATATAATAAAGATTTAATTACATTATGGGCAAAGTTAGATATGAGAAGTTATATTGACTATGAATTAGGAAATACATATAATCCATATTTTGCAGAAAATTCCAAAAAAATTCGGTGTTAATGAATTAGAAGATTACAATTATATGCCAGAAAATGCAAGAAAAGCAAATCTTTTAGATATAAAATATGTTAAACATTTAAAATTAGAAAAAATGAAGTTTAAAGATTTATATTTTGCAAGCTATGAAATTTTTGATAAAACCAATACTTTTAGACCTTATGTTTTGCTTTTTACAAAAGACGTTAATGGAAAACTTGTTGAAATTGGATATGGATATGATACTAATAATAATGGAAATGTTGAATTATTTATAAAATCTTTTAATTACCCTGTTTTTCTTACAGAAAAAGGATTAATTCTTTTACCTCTTACAAATGAAAAAGAAAAAATAGATGTTTATGATTATATAACAGATAAAGATATTGAAAAATTAGAAAAACAAATATCAAAAAAGGACTAACTTTTTTTAAGTTAATCCTTGTTTTTTTATTCAAGTCCATATTTTTTCTTGAATTTATCTGCTCTACCACCAACTGTATCTTGCCTTAAATTACCAGTCCAATATGGATGACATTTTGAGCATATATCTACTTTTAAATCTTTTTTTGTTGAACCAACTTCTATAACATTTCCACATGCACATGTGATTGTTGTTTGGTTATATTCTGGATGTATTCCTTCTTTCATAATTAAAAGTTCACCTCTTTCTTGTTTTTAATAATTGACTATTTTCTATCATAACATATTTTTTTTGTTTTTTCAAGCTTTATTTTTGATTTTCTTGACTTTCTTCTTTTTCATCTTCTTCATACATATATTCTGCTGAATAAATTAATTCTTTATTTAATGATAATTTATTAACTAATTTACTCATTATGTTAAAAACACAAGCAAAAATTAAAATTATCATACCAATTTTTTTCCAATATTTTTTTAACATTTTATTTCTTCCTTTCAAATATACACATATTAATTATACTTTTATTTTTCGTTTTTGTCAATAATTTGCAGTTAGTTTGGTTATACTATTTTTTAGGTGATTATCTATGAGTAAAAAATTTATAATTTTAGCAATTATTGTTGTTTTAATTGCAATTGGAATAGGATTTTTTATTTATTCTAATAAAAATCTTCAAAATCAAAATTCTTATCAAGCAAACAAGACTTCAGCTTCCCAAAATAACAACTCTAGCAATAACAAGTCTAACAATAATAATTCAAAAAATAAAGATGAATCTACTTCTAAAGACACCTCTCATAAAGAAGAGCCTTCAGAAGAGCAACTTTCTACCTTCAGTACAAATATTATGTCCTCTGACCCATCTCGCCAACACAACATTGAGCTTACATGCAATAGATTAAATGGAACAATTGTAAAAAATGGTGATACATTTTCATTTTATGAAACACTTGGACCTTCCACTAAGGAAAAAGGATATTTAGAAGCAGATATACTAGACCAAAACCGGAAAAAAGCAAAAAGGTTTTGGCGGTGGTAACTGCCAAATTAGTTCTACTTTATATAATGCTGTTTTATCTGTTCAAAGTTTAGTTGTTACAGAAAGGCATGAACATAGCAACTATGTTCCTTATATTGAAAAAGGTAAAGATGCTGCCGTTTCTTATGGTAATTATGATTTTAAATTTAAAAATAATTCTGGAAATGATATTAAAATAGTAACTTTAACAGATGGAAAAATAGTAACTGCTTCTATAATTAGTATTAAATAATTTTTCTTGCATATATATTAATTATTGGAGGGATATATATGCGAAAATTCAAATTATTGACTTCTTTTTTATTAGTATTTATGCTTATTTTTTGTTTCTCCTTACCATGTTTTGCTGAGGAGACAACATATGTATGGTCTAATTTAAGTGATAAATCAACTGCAACTTCTACTGAAACTACAAATGATACATTAAATTTAGAATCACCATCAGCAATTTTAATTGAACAAACAACAGGTCAGGTTTTATATGAAAAAAATTGCCATGAAAAATTACGTCCTGCATCTGTTACTAAGGTAATGAGTCTTTTATTGATTGTAGAAGCTTTAAATGAAGGAAAAATTACTTTAAAAGATTCTGTACCTTGCAGTGAAAATGCTGCATCTATGGGTGGTTCACAAATTTGGTTAGATCCAAGAGAAACTTTAACTGTTGATGAAATGTTAAAAGCTATTTGTGTTGCTTCTGCAAATGATTGCGTTGTTGCTATGGCAGAATATATAGCAGGTTCAGAAGAAGCTTTTGTTCAAATGATGAATGATAAAGCAAAAATGCTTGGCATGAAAGATACTACCTTTAAAAATTGTCACGGCTTAGATGAAGATGGTCATGTTACTTCAAGTTATGATATTAGTCTAATGTCAAAAGCTCTTTTAAATACTTACCCTAAAATTACAAATTATACTACTATTTGGATGGATTCTTTACGTGACCGGAAAATCTGGGCTTACAAATACTAATAAATTAATTAGAACCTATAAAGGCGCAACCGGCTTAAAAACTGGCTCTACAGGTCTTGCTTTATATAATTTATCTGCTAGTGCCACAAGAAATAATTTATCCTTAATTGCAGTTATTATGAAAGCACCTTCTACAAAAGTTAGATTTAGTGAGGCACAAAAATTATTAGATTATGGTTTTAATAATTTTTCTTTTGAGCAATTTGGTAAAAAAAATGATGTTGTAAAAACAATTAACATTGATAAAGGTGTATCTCCATCTGTTGATGCAATTTTAGCCAAAACTGCAGGTACTTTAGTAAAAAAAGGAAATAGTAAAAATATTGAGCAAAATTTGAATTTACCAGATACCATTTCTGCTCCTATAAAAGCCGGTCAAAAATTAGGGGAAGTTTCTTTTACTTTAAATGGCAAAACTTTATCTACTGTTGATATTGTTGCAAAAAGTGATGTTGAAAAAATAAATTTATTTACTATGTCAAAAAAAGTTTTATATTCTTGGGTTGATTTATTAAGAACATAGCAAAAAAAGGAACATATAATTACTATATGTCCCTTTTTTTAACTTAATCATAAAGATCTCTAATAACAATTCTAAGAGTATTGTCTAAGTAGCCTTCTTCTGGATTTGCCCACCTTCTAAATGATGCTGGATGTTTTTCACCATTATTTGCGTATAAGCCATGTCCTCCTCTAATAATCATATTATGATCATATAATTCTGACCGCTCTGTTGTCCAGATTGAACAATTACCAAAGAAGTTATCTAAGCGATTAATCATCCATGAAGGATTTTCGCCTGTTTTAGCTAATACAAATGGTGTTGAATAGTTCCCTCTACTTGCCGTTTCAAAAACTTCTTCAAAAGTTGCTGCTTTTGTGCTTACTAACCACATACAGATGCGATTATATTCTTCTTTGCTTGGGATATAGCCATTTGCTACTTTTCTTGCCAATTCTACTGCTTCATAAAAATTGACATTTGTAACTGGATACCTGTCTGGGATTGATAACGGTTCTTCATCATTTCCTAATGAAATTTCATATCTTGAAAGCCAAAATCCTCTGACATATAAACCATCAGAAGTATAGCCAGCTGGAATTCTTAAGTATTGACTTCCTGCTTCGTTTTCAATGATAAGTCCATTATCAACTTCTCCTTCTTTATAAGAGAAGCCATTAGGAATGTCTACCTCAATCCGATATCCATCACAAAACTCTAAAAATGTTTTCTTCATGATTTGACCTCCTTTTTGAAGACCTTGTTATTATGCTACCAATTAGCTTGTGCTAATCGCTTATATTATATATTATAACAGTATTTTTGTCAACATAAAGTTTTATTTGTTAAAAATTCTACTTGCCTCTACTTGGTTATATAAAGCTTTTTCCTTATCATAGTAAAAAGCCCATTCTTTATCTCCATATGAAAAATGCCACCATTCACCATCATATGGTGCAAACCCTTCAGTCATCATCATCTTTCGCAATAATTTTCTATTTTTTTTTGCTTCTTCTGATATATTTTCTGTTTCGTAATAACACATTGTTGTACTGTAATCTAAAATTTCTGAACCGAAATCTAGGATTTTATTTTGTTTTCCATCATATATTGCAGCATCAACAGCTCCTCCTGTTGGATGTCCTGAAACTATTGGAACTGCTATCTTTTCATGTATATATTCATACATTTCAATTTCATCTGTAAACTTATCTTTAACTTTCTCAAGTATTTCATTAAAATACTTTTCTTGTTTTTTCATATCCCTAAATCCATAAACTACGATAATTTTATAATTTTTATTTATTTCTTTTAAATCTTTAGCTACTTTAATTAGTTTTTCATATACAGATTTTCTAACTGCTATTTGATGACCATATTCAAGCATATTTCTTCTTTCTTGATATTTTCCAATTACATATTCATCTTCAAGTGGAAGTAATACAAATTCTTCTTTATCAGTTTCTACATCGTATTCTTCTATTGTTAGTAAATCTTCGTACCTCACAAAATGGTTATTTAACATTTGTTGCTACATTCCTTTCATTCTTTTATTATTTTGATTGCTTCTTCAACGGTAATTGTTTGTTGCTCTCCTGTAAACATATTTTTTAATGTAATAACATTATTTTTTATTTCATCTTCCCCTATTATTATTACATATTTTACATTTAAATTATCAGCATATTTAAATTTTTTCCCTAATTTTTGTTCTTCTATATTTATTTGTACATTCAAGTCATTATCTCGTAATTTTCTAGCTACATCTGCACACATTTCATAATTATCTGTCATTGATACAATTAATGCATTTGATATAGATTCATTTTCGGCAGATATTATGTTATTGTCCATTAATTGGAAAAATAGCCTTGATAATCCTATTGAAATTCCAACTCCTGGCATTTTTCTGTCTGTATAATATTCTGCTAAATTATCGTATCTTCCTCCTGAACAAACACTTCCTAAATTTCTATATTTATTTAAAAATGTTTCATATACTGTTCCTGTATAATAGTCTAATCCCCTTGCTATTGTTAAATCAATTTTAAAATATTCTTCTGGCACACCAAATATTTTAATAAACTTGATAAGTTGTGTTAACTCGCCTAATCCTTCTTGGAAAACTTCATTAACAATATTTAATTCTTTTAATGCTTTTATTTTATTTTCATTGCTTCCTTCAATTGCTATAAATTTCATAATAGTTTCTACTTTTTCTATTTCTATATTTTTTAGTAGTTCATTTTTTACTTCTTCAGCTCCTATTTTATCTATTTTATCAATTACTCTTAAAATTTCTGCTGATTCATTTTCTAATTTTAAACTCAAAAATAATCCGTTTAATATTTTTCTGTTATTTATACATATTGTAAATTCATCAAATCCTAAATTTTTAAATGTATTATATATTATTGATGGAATTTCTGCATCATTAATAATTGATAATTTTCCATCTCCAATTATATCAACATCACATTGATAAAACTCTCTATATCTTCCTCTTTGAGGTTTTTCACCTCTATATACTTTTCCTATTTGATAACGTTTAAATGGAAAACTTAATTTATCATAATATTCTGTCACATATTTTGCAAGTGGTACAGTCAAGTCAAATCTAAGTGCTAAATCGTTTTCACCCTTTTCAAAACGATATATTTGTTTTTCTGTTTCTCCACCTGCTTTTGCAAGCAATACATTTGCATCTTCGATAATTGGCGTATCTAATGGTAAAAAACCATACTTTTCATATGACTTTTGTATTGTCTCCTTCATTTTATTAAATAAAATTTGTTCATTTGGTAATAATTCCATAAATCCTGGTAATGTTTTTGGTTGTACTTTTCCCTTCATATTTTTTCTTCCTCCTTTAATATTCTCCTTTTATATTTTGTTTTTTCTTATTTCCTTGTTTTTTATGTCTTTCTGATAATTTATTTTTAATATCTTGCAATGTTACATTTGATTTAAACATTAAAACTAATGTATGATATGTTAAATCTGAAATTTCTCCTATTAGCTCTTCTTTACTTGGATTTTTAGCAGCAATTACGGTTTCTGTTGCTTCTTCTCCTATCTTTTTACAAATTTTGTCGATTCCTTGGTCAAGTAAGTAATTTGTATATGAATTTTCTTTTGGATTTATACTTCTATCTTGTATTTGTTCATATATTTCTTGCAATATATTTTCATTGTTCTCTTTAATTTCTTCATTTGAAACTATTTCATTAAAGAAACATGTATAATTACCAGTATGACAAGCACCATCACCTATTTGTTCAACTAAAATTAGTAAAGTATCATTATCACAATCTAAATACATAGATTTTATATTTTGATAATTTCCAGAAATTTCTCCTTTATGCCATAATTCTTTTCTGCTTCTTGAATAAAAACATGTTTGACCATTTTTTAGCATATATTCATAGCTTTCTTCATTTACATATGCTAGCATTAATACTTGTTTTGTTTTATAATCTTGAACAATTGCAGGAATTAATTCCATTTTTTTAAAGTCTGGCTTCATTTTTTACCCTCCTAACACTAATATTATTTTTCTCTAATTCTTCTTTAATTTTATCAATTGTAGTTTCTTTATAATGCAATAATGAAGCAATTAGGGCAGCATCACAATTGGTCTTTTTAAAAACATTTACAATATCTTGTATATTGCCACAACCTCCACTTGCAATTACTGGTATATTTACGCTATCTACTACTAATTTTGTCATCTCAATATCATAGCCTTTTTTAGTTCCATCTGCATCCATTGATGTTAAAAGAATTTCTCCTGCACCTAATTTTTCACATTTTTTTACCCATTGTATTAAATCTAACCCTGTATTTTCTCTTCCACCTTTTACATAAACTTTAAATTGTCCATTTTCGTCTCTTTTGCTATCAATTGCAACAACCACACATTGTGAACCAAATTCTTTTGCAGCTTCTTCTATTAATCTTGGATTTTTTACAGCAGATGAATTAATTGATATTTTATCTGCTCCTCTTTTTAATATTTCTCTAAAATCCTCTATACTTTTAATTCCACCTCCTACTGTTAAAGGAATTCTAAGTTCTTTTGCCCCTTTTTCTATTATATCTTTTATTGTTTCTCTTTCTTCATAACTTGCTGTTATATCTAAAAATACAATTTCATCTGCACATTGATTTTCATATATTTTGGCATATTCAACTGGATCCCCTATATCAGTTAAGTCTAAAAAATTAATACCTTTTACTACTTTTCCATTTTTTATATCTAGGCATGGAATTATTCTTTTTCTAAGCATTTAATTACCTCCATTAAATCAACTTTTCCATCATAATATGCCTTTCCTATTATACATCCATAATAATTTAAATTAGCAACTTTTAATATGTCTTCCTTGCTTTTTATTCCACCTGATACAACAAAATTAATATCTGTATTTTTTCTTATATTTTTATATAATTCAAAGTTTGGACCTAACAATGTACCATCTTTTGATATATCTGTAACTATTATATATTTTATTCCTATATTTTCTAATTGTTTGATAAAATCTATGTAATTTACATTGCTAGTTTTGGTCCATCCAGAAGTAGATACTAAATTATCTTTTATATCAACTCCCACAACAATTTTTTCTGGACCATAAGTTTTTAATACTTCCTTCAAAAAATTAAAGTCATTTATTGCTGCTGTACCAAGTATTATTCTGTCTATTTTCAATTTATTTAAATACATATCTACTGTCTGTTTATCTCTTATTCCTCCACCTAGTTCGATTTTAATTGAAACATTTTCTCTAATTTTTTTTATAGTATTATAGTTCACACTGCAATAACCATCTTTTGCACCATCTAAATCTACTAAATGTATTATTTTTGCACCTAACTTTTCAAATTGCTTAGCTAATTTTTCAGGCTCCTTACTATAAACTTTTTTATTATTATAATCTCCCTTATATAGTCTTACTGCTTCACCGTCTTTTAGGTCAATTGCCGGAAATATTAACATTTGATTATCTCCTTCCATGCCTTCAAAATATTTTCTCCAACACTTCCACTCTTTTCTGGATGAAATTGACATCCTAGTACATTGTCTTTTCCAACCAAAGCTGGTATTTTTACATTTCCATATTCTGTATAGCATATTAATTCTTTGTCATTAAAATCTGCCATATAAGAATGAACAAAATAAACATCTTCTTTTTCATTTATATTGTTCAAAATAGGATGTTTTTGGTTAAATAATAATTGATTCCATCCCATATGTGGTAACTTTTCTTTTGTTTTAATTAATCTTACTTTTCCTTTTAAATAACCTAATCCTTCTGTTTCTTGTATTTCATATCCCTTTTCAAATAATATTTGCATTCCTAAACATATACCTAAAATTTGAGTACCTTTATTCTTACATGAATTTAATGTGTCAAGTAATTCAAATTTTTTTAAATTTTCCATTGCAATAAAAAAACTTCCAACTCCAGGTAATATTATTCCTGTTGCATTTTCTATATCTTCTTTTTTCCTTGAAATAATAGCATCTATTTTTACTCTTTTACAAGCATTTAGCACACTTTTTACATTTCCAACATTATAATCTATTATTACAACCATTAATAGAACTCCTCTTCTTGACTACATATATTTACTTGGGGAGGCCATATAAGCCTCCCCCCTTCTGATGACAACTAAAATCTAAAGCTCCTTGTCAAGGTAGATTTTTACATCTTCCTCTTCTCTTTCTTTTACAGTCCGCTCCATTCTGTCTACACTTGTTACTCCCTCGAGAAGCTTGAAACCTAACTTGATTGCAATATCATATGACATTGACTTACCAACTTCCAAAGTCTTCATATAGACCTTTTCAAAGCCTTCTCGTCTAAGAACTTCGCAAGCATACCTCATCAAGCATGTTCCAATTCCCTGTCCTCTGTATTCTGACAAAACTGTTATGTCTGCAAGATACGCAACTTTTTCAGGATGCTCATAATGGACAGGATGCAGATCTTTAAGCCGCATAGGCCTAAATGTAACCAAACCTACGCAAGAGTCATTTAAGTAATAGCCGCAAACATACCCGTCAGTTAATAAGTTCTTGTATTCCTCGCAAATCATTTCATCTGACCAAGCTTCATAATACGGCGGATTTTTGAATACCTTATACAAATTTATAAAGTCATCAATTTTATCTGGTGTTATTGCTCCGATTCTCCGTTTCATCATGCCATTTTCCTCCTCTGATAAGACTTCGATAGAGTATTTTTTTCCATCAGTTTCTACATTGCCTAATATTGTTGCTTTTGAAATTTCATCTTCTGAATATACTATGCTTGCAGTAATAATCATTCCAGAAGGTTGTAAAATGTCAATTACTTGGCTTTTGTGATTCAAAAAAGCTTCAACCATACAAACCGCTGTTGTTCCAGAGCCACATGCTGTTTCATAAAAAAGAGTATTAATAGATTTTACCCATACAATTGGATTTATCTTTAATAATCCTTTTTCTCTTTCACAGAACATGATGCCTACTGCTTCGCTATATTCAAGATTATATTGATGAATAAAATCCATACCAGTAGCTTTTAAATTTTCTTTGTTTTCAAGATATTTTTTAGCTACATTTTCTTGAATAACAACTGTTACCATTCCATTCATCTTAACAATGAATATTCCTGGTTCTTTTTCAGTAATAACATCTGCTCCATGATAAAGAGGAATTTCACACCATGCTTTTCCATTTTTATCAACTCCAGCATTAATAGTGTCTTTGACATTAACTGTCATTTGCAAATTTCCTTCTTTACCATTTAAGTAAATAGCTGCTGCACTTCTTGTTGCATTTCCGCAAAACTCTCCGCCTGCCATTTGTAACTCAAAAAGCTTTCTATTAGGGTCAACAAATCCTACCTGCTCAACATTAGAGTGTTTTGCCATAATTGCATCGTTTATAAGTTTCTTTTGTTGTGGAGTATAGTTCAATCCATATACAAATGCAGTGTCATTTCCTGCTGGCACATAGATTGAATATTCTACACTAAACGATTTGTTGCAATTGTCGAAACTCATGCATTTTCACTCCTTTCTTTCTTCAATAGAGGTAGGTATAAAAATAACTATACCTAAAATACATATTGTTACTAGCACATTATATATCATTTTTTGTCAAAAGTCAACCATTTCAATTGTTTGAGCCATTTATTCCTTAGTAACTTTATATTTCTCTATTAAATCAATTAAATTTAAAATTTCTTCTTTTTTATATTTAAATTTTGTTTTATTACATATTAACCTTGTACTTACTTGTGTAATTGTTTCTATAACTTCTAATCCATTTGCTTTTAATGTTGCCCCTGTTTCAACTATATCAACAATTGCATCAGTTAACCCTACAACAGGGCCTAATTCTACAGAACCTTCTAATTTAATAATTTCTACATCTTCATCTTTACTTTCAAAATATTTTTTTGCAATATTTGGATATTTAGTTGCAATCTTTTTTCTTCTATTAAATTTAGCATTTTTAAAACTTGGATAGCTACATATAGCAAATGAGCATTTTCCTATTTCTAAATCTAATAACTCATAATAATCTTTAAATGGATTTTCAAGTAAAGTATCACTTCCTACAATGCCTATATCAACAATTCCATGCTCTACAAAAGTAATAACATCATTTGATTTTGCAAAAATTATTTCCATTTTGTCTTCTATGTTTATTTGTAATTCTCTATCTTTATTTATCAATGGATCAATATTATATCCTATTTTCTCAAAAGTTTCTGTCATTTTTTTTTCTATTCTGCCTTTAGTCAATGCAACTTTTAGCATCTTCTTCACCTACTTTCGCTATTGCCTTTAATATGTTGTTCATATAATATGCCATGCCTATTGCTGGAACATCCTTTCCAAAATTTTCGTATAGCTTGTCATATCTTCCTCCACTAATTATAGGTTCTTCAACATATTTACTATATACTTTAAATATTATTCCAGTATAATATTCCATATTAGGTACACATGCTAAGTCAAATAAATCTTGCTCTTTCATGTTCATAGTTTCATACAAATCTTTTAATTCGATTAAACTATTTTTTAATTCTTCATCTTCTATTTTTTCTATTGTCTCATTTAATACATTTATATTTCCATTTAATCTAGGTAATGTTGTTATGAACTGTTTTAGTTTTTCTTCAATATTATATTTTTCACTAAATTTTTTTAAGCCACTTATATTTTTTTGATTTAATAAATTAGAAAATTCTTCTTTTTTATCTTCTCCAACTAACTCACATAATCTATTATAAAATCTAGCTGATCCTAATTCTATCTTTAAATCTTTTAATTCAAATGTTGGTAATGATTTTTGCAATAAAGATATACACTCAACATCACCTTCAATTGCTTTTTTTCCAATTAGTTCTATTCCTATCTGATATATTTCACTACTTTTTCCTTTATGCTCTTTCTCTTTTCTATATACTTTTCCAAAATAACAGTATCTAGTTATTTCGTCTTTTTTTTGCGAAATATAATATCTTGCTAATGGTACTGTAAAATCCCATCTTAATGCTACATCTTTTCCTTCTTTATCAATATATTTAAATAATGTACTTTCGTCTAAATTTTTGTAAACACTTTTGTATAATTCAACATATTCAAAAGTTGGCATTAATGTTTCTAAATATTTTTCTTCATAAAATATTTTTCTTAATTTTTCTTCAAATTTTCTTAATTTATTTACATTATCTATTATGACTTCACTACTTTCTTCTGGTATTGCAAACTTATATAATTCCATTTTTCCTCCTAAAAAATAGGTAAATAATATATTGATTTATATTATTTATCTATATATTTTTATATTTTATATAGGCACATCAAATCTACTTGTGCCTAGTTATATATTATTTTTTTTTATTTGTCAAGTATAAAATTTTTTAAAACACACATATCAATCAAATAAGATACGATATGTGTGTTTTTTGTTTTCTACCTTGAAAAAGATAATATCCTACAATGTCGAGTATCTTGAAGCAAGTAAACTTCGTGGCCTTTAATGTAGCGAGGTAATTCAACTTTTCTCACAGAAAACTTATAGCCTTTTGAAATACACCATTGCCTTAATTCTTCTTCTATAAATCTAGTTACCTCACTTTCTTCTTTTTCAATTTCTATTTTTCTGAAAAAGCAAAGACCTACAGTTACTCTTAGCTTAATTAACTCAATAGTTGACCGTACACCTTTTTCATAGTAGCGTTTTTTGTTGCCATAATTTGACATACAAATCCCTCCTATACAGTGCTCTTGTCTAGGGTTACACAACTATTTTATCACAGTTATTAAATTTTTTCAATTGTTTTTGGTTTATTATAAGATAAGGAAGCTACACAAATAGTGTAGCCTCCTTGATTTTCAGAAGAGTAAGATGAAAACATTATCATAAGTTCATGAATTCTTTAATACCTTCGTAGTCAGTCATAGAAAATTCCTGCACTTTTCCAGCATTCATATCTTTTAACTGAATGGTATTATTCTGAATTTCATTTTCACCGATTATGATGACATATGGAATATTCATCTTGTTTGCAAAGTTCATACTCTTTTTTAATTTCTGAACTTTCTTTTCCATTTCGGTTCTTACTCCAATAGCTCTCATCTTAGATACAAACTTGAAAGTTTCTGCCTCTGTGTCCATCGGGATTACATATAAGTCTACGGTAGATATTTTTTTGCCGGCTTCCTTTAAGATTAAGATTTCATAAATGACATCTAATCCAAATGACATGCCAACAGCCGGATATTCGTTTCCATCATCAACGAAAGATGTAATGATTTTATCGAATCTTCCGCCTCCGCCGATACTTAAATTGAATTCCTGATTTCCAACTTTTCTGTCTTTAAGAAAGATTTCCCACACAGTTCCTGTGTAGATGTCAATGCCTCTCGCAAGGTACGGCGCAAATTTCATGCGCTTAACTGCTTCTGTTCCATCAAGGTAACGGTAGAGGTCATCAACTTCGGCAAGACCCTCTTTTACCAGTTCATTATCATATGGTGCCATTTTTTCTTTAAGAGTAACATAATCGGAATTTAAAATTTCTTTTAAAGTTTCCACTTTGTCTCTTTCAATTCCAATAGCACCAAATTCTTCCAACAGTTCCTCATCTGTGAGTTTAGCGAATTTATCAATTAACATGATTGATTTCCTTAAGATATCTTCCGGAACTTCGCCAAAAACACAAAAAATAATACCACTTAGAAGTTTCCTGTTGTTGAACTCAATTTCGATGTCCAGACCAAGCTTTTTGTAGGCATCATTTGTCATCATCATGTATTCAGCTTCAGCTAAAATACTTTTGACGCCAACAACATCTACATCACATTGCGTGAATTCCCTATTTCTGCCTACTTTGACTGGCCCATCTCTGAACACCTTGCCAATCTCGTACCGCTTGAAGGGCAGGGTAATATTAGGATTTGAACTAATCAACTTTGAAAAGGTAATTGTCAAATCATATCTTAGCCCTAACTCTCTTCTTCCCTGATCACTCAACTTGTATGTTTCGTTAAGTATATCTGCACCCTCTGAATATTTGGATGCTAACAAGTCGAACTTACAGAGAATTGGTGTTTCCACAGGTGCAAAGCCATACTTTACAAATTCACTTTGCAGTACTCCCTTGATTCTTTCCCGTATAATCTGTTGCTCGGGCAAGTAATCATAAGTGCCTTTTAAGTTTTCAAAGTTTCTGCCCATAACTATTACTCCTTTCTGAAAATTTTGAGAAATTTTATTATAACTTCTCTATATTTGTGGTTTTTTTACATCAATATTATATAGTATTTTGAAGGTTTTGTCAATTTTATTTACATAATTTTTATGCTGATGAGTAATTAATACTTTAATTAAATTTAATTGGATTTATATCATTTCTAAAATATAAACCATCCATACTTATAACAGAAAAATCCTTTATCAATTGTTTTTTCAAATTTTCAAAATTAGATCCTACTCTTCTTAATTCTAAAACTCTACCACCTGATGGGTATAATATACCGTCTCGCTCAATTATATGCTCACCAATAATTTCAGTATTTTTATCTATTTTTTCTAGATTTTTAATAGGTTCATTATAAATTGTTCTCTCTGTTTCTGGATATCCTGATGAAAATCCACACATAGTAATAGATATTTTATCTTTTTTCCAAAAATTTTGTATTTCGTCAATATTATCATAAAATGAATTAAACATTTCTAGTAAAGGTACATCCAATAATCCTAGTAAGGCTATCCATTCTGGATTTCCTGTTCTAGTATTATATTCTAGTACATAAGCTTTACCATCTTCTTGTGTAATCATTATTCCTATATATAATACATAATTATATTCAATGTGTTCTCTTTCAAAACCTTCTATTGTTGGATTTATAATATCTTTTTTTAATAGTTTTAATATTTTAGATGGATATTTTTTTGACTCTGCTACTGATGCTGTTCCTGCTGTCATTGGACCTTCATTATTGGGATACTTTCTTTTATAGTCTTGTACCATTGGCATAATACTATATTTTCCATTGTTTATAAGTACATGCAATGAAAGTTCATATCCTTTTATTTTTTCTTCTATTATAAGTTTAGCATTTGGTGTAGAACTAAATAATCTATGAATATTAGCTTTAGCATCATCTAAATTATTTGGAACTGCCGTCCTTTCAAATGAGTTTTTTGAAAATTGTTCCACTTTTAATACATATCCATTTTTTGTCTTGTTCCAATTTTCACTAACAAATTTAATTGCTTCTTCTTCATTTTTTGCAACATAATAATCTGGAGTAGGAATATTGTTTCTTTTCATAAATGCTTTTGAATATTCTTTGCTTGTTTCTAGTTTTGCTACATCTTTTGAAATTCCAAAAACTTTATAACCTTCTTCCTTAAATATCTCTGTTGCTCCATTTACAAGATCTAGTCTATTACTTATAATTACTAAATCTGGTTTAAATGAATTTGCAAATTTTATTGCTTCTTCTATATTTTTTACTCTATAGACATTATTAAATTGTTTTTCCATTAAAGCATTTTCATTTTGTATTAATGAACAAAATTCTATGTTTGGTGATTTCATAAATGCTAAATGATTTGCATGATCTCTGCCATTTCCTAATCCATATAATAATATCTTTTTATGCTTCATTATTAGTCCTCCTTTATAAAAGGTGGATACTCCTCATCTAGCCATATAACTGGTGGTCCATTTTTTAATTCTTCCTCATTTCTAATATATAGGCCATCAAAATATCTTTTCTTTCCATCTGTTAAATCAATATGGAAAATTATCGGTAGTGTTATTTCTTCTGGTTCTATAAAGTCAGTCGGTTTTGCAATTTTAATATATTCTACAGTAAAATATTTTAGTGGTTCTTTTTTTAAGCTATTTTCTATAACTTTTTTAACCTTTTGTGCATTGGTTTCTCCTGCTAATATAGCTTTTCTACCTTCTTGGCATGCATCACTTAGCCTTTTAAATTCTTTTATCTTCTTTTCTGGCAAATTCATTAATCTTGATGATATTGCAATTCCGCTTTTGTATCTGACTGTTGGAACTTCTCTTACTATAATATCATCTTGAAATAAGTCTTTCAATGCTCTTTCTACTAATATAACTTGACCAATATCTTTTAATCCCCAATAAGTCCTTGTTGGTCTTGTAAACAATATCCATCGAACACTCATTGTTATCATTCCTTTAAATAGGTATGGAACAGCAACACCATTAAGTCTTTGATAACATTCTCCTTGATCTAAATATGTTCTAAAATCATCTGGATATATTTCTTCTGTTTTAGGACATATAATGTGAGTTGCTCCATGTTCTTCAGCAAATTTACAATCTTTATCAATGTCATATTCATAAGTTGAGCCTGGTGCTAGTTGAGCAATATTGGGATATATGCTAATTACCGTGCAATCATTTTCTTTTGCTGATAATTCTATTAGTTTTCCATGTCCAATATGTAAAGCACCTAAAGTATGTATTGAACCTATCGTTTTCCCTTGTTTATGTAATTCGTTTAATCCTTCTTTTGCTTCTTTTAAAGAATTCCATATAATTGCTGACATATTAATTCCACCTTTCATTTATTATCTTTCTTCTTCATCATGTACTATATTTTTTATGCTTATTCCTTTGTTTGGAGATTCTATAACTAAACTATCTTCTAAATTTAATGATTTGATGTTTATATCTTTTCCATTTTCTTCATTACTTCCTAAAATAGCTATATGTGTGTATTCATCCTTTATTTTTTTAATTGCTTTTCCTACATTTTTTATATTTCCTTTATATACTACATTTTCTCCCATATTTTCCAACAATTTCATAACTTTTAATACAAAATTTGAAGAAGCATCAATATTGCATATTGCAATTTTTCTTTTTATTTCCTCTGTTAGTTGTTGTTGAGGACTATTTCTTTCTATTGCTTCTACACCTGATGCAACACTCCAAAAATTCTTTATTTTTTCATTCCATTTTCTTGCATATTTTGAATATTCTCCTCCATCTCCTAAAGCTATTCCTTCTAATGTTCTAAATCTTAACGCAAATGTATCTATTGTTTCAATACTATGCAAGTCTACTGGGTCAAAATAAACATCAGCACCTGTAATATAATTTAATCCTTCTGCCATTTTATATATCTTCATATATTCTTTAGGCAATTTCATTTTGTTTTCTTTTTTGTCACTATATATTACTATTTTAGGCTCTTCTTGACTGAATAATTCAATTAACTGATTAGATTCACCTTCATCTTTTATTACTTGCTGGAATATTTTTATTCTTTCATCTTTTGAAGAAAATTGAAGTGCATGTAATAATTCAGGAAGCTCATCTGCAGGTACATATCTATTTAAAATATTTCTTAAAGCACTATAGTCATTAAGATGTATTTTAGTTTTTATTCCATTTGCATTAAATAAATCTATCATTGATTTTGCAAGTTGTATTAAATTAATATCTAAGCTTTCATCACTAGATGGATTTTCATTAATTATTGAATATCCTAATTGCGTAAAATGCCTTGAATGACTATTTCTATATCTAAATAATGGTGCTACAAATGCTATTCTTTTTGGTTCACCGTTGCTATTTGTTACATAATTTCTAAAAACAGATGGTGTTGAATCACAAGATAAAATAAGTGATTTCCCAGACTTACTATTTAATGTATAAACTTTGTCTTTTGCTGTATTTGCACCTTTAATAAATGTAGAAGTATATCCTAGTGGAGAGTATTTTGTTAATTTACATCCTATTTTTTCACCACTTTTAGCATGCAAATCTAATATTTTTCTTTCTCTCCTTATCCATTCTTCTTCTCTATCAAACATTCCATGGGGTAGGCGTAAATATTCATTATCACTCATAAATTTTACCTCTTTTCTTGTTTAAACATTTACTTCTTGTTTTTGTCCTTCTTTTGGTTCTTCTTTTTGTTCATTGTTATCTTTTTTATTTTTCTTTTGTACAAAATACATAGCAATTGTAACTAAAATACAAGCTCCAGCAACATATTTTCTCATATTTCCCATAGTTGTCCATAAGCCCATTACACCCATAGGTATTACCCAATTCCAAACTGCAATAGCTACAAGTGAAATTATTGTTCCCCACTTTTTATTAGCAATTTTTTGAATGCCTACAATCGCAGCATCTGCTGTTGACAAAGCTACACATAAAACAACAAATATTAGTATAATATTCATTATTCCATTAAATTTGAAATTTGCTAGAATTCCTATAAAAGCCATATAAATAGCAAATAATCCTCCCGCTAAATAATGTGCTTTCATTTTTTTCTCTTGTTTTAATTTTTCTGCCATTTGCCAGTTTTGTATGCACATAATTGGTCCTGAGAATAATATAAAACATGAATTTAGAGCCCATAATATTTCGTTTTGATTTGTATAATTTACAATATCATATGTTTCTACATTACCAACAAAACCACATATCACTAAAACAATAAGTAATAGATAGCATAAAGACCATAATGGATTGTCTATAAATATGCTTTTTAATAATCCATTTTTGTATAAAGCAATTGTCATTAACACCATAATTGTAATTGATACAATTTTTGATGCAATTTCTGTCATAAATGATAAATTGCATAAATATTGATATATTGCATTTAATTGAATCCATAAGCAAAAAATACTTACTATGGTTGTAAAAATCATAACAATTTTTGAATTTACTACTTTTTCTAAATTTGGAATTCTATATGCTATAAATCCAAATAATGGTATTGCTAATGAATTTGCTATTGCCCAAATTATAAATGGTATTATCCCTTTAGTTTGCATTGTTTCCATGCCAACTACTAAAGATGTACCCCAAGCCCAGCTTGCAGCTAGTGACATTGCATAAAATAGTGTTGAATTTTTTTTAAAAATTTTATCCATAATTTCTCAATTCATATTTATTATATGAATCCATTTCCTCCTTCCTTTAATTTTTTATAATCATGCTAATTTTTTTGTCATTTGCAATTATATTAGCATCACCTCCTATTGGAAATGTAAATATCGGCGTAGTATGACCTATATTTGCATTAATTATAATTGGAATATCTTTTAATTCTTTTTTTGTTTCTATGATTTTTTTCCATCTATTTCTGTCCATTTCTGAAATTTTCTCACTTCTTCCTATTACTAGTCCTTTTATTTTCTTTCCTTTAGCAGAATGTAATAGAGATTGAAGATTTCTATCAAATTCTTTTATAAATGCTTTTCCTGTTTCTCCATCATCTTCTATAAATAAAATTGAATTATCTAAATTAGGCATATATTCCGTACCTTGTAACAAATTTAATGTACATAGATTTCCACCTATGATTTTTCCTTCTGCTTTTCCATATTGTATTGCTTCCATTCCGTTATTATTTATAAATTCTCTTTCTTCTTGATTTTTCATCCATTTGTCATTACTCCATTGTTTTGAAGATTTTACTTCTATTTCATTTTCTTCCATAAACATTTTTTTAAAGTACTCTATTGTATATTCTAAACCATATTTCATGCCGAAGCTAAAAAATTGTGGTCCAGAATATGTTATTAAACTTGTTTTAGCATATATAGCATTAATTAAAGCAGTATTATCAGAAAATCCACATATAATCTTAGGATTTTCTTTTATCAAATTATAATCTATGTAATCTAATAATTGATTTACATTGTAACCACCTATAGCAGTAATAATTGCTTTGACATTTTTATCCCTAAATGCATCATGTAAATCTTCTATTCTATCTTTTATAGTTGCACATTTAAAATCTTCATTTGATGATTTTAGTATGTTTTTTCCAAATGTAATTTTAAAACCTAATTTTTCTAAGTTAGCTTTTGCTAAATTTACTATATCTTCTTTTAATACAATCATACTTCTTGATGGAGCTATAATTCTAATTTCATCACCTTTTTTTAATTTTTTTGAAATTATTTTTTTCACTTTTCAACAATTCCTCTCTTTTTTATTAATGTATTTATATTATATCATTTTTCTTTTTTATGTCAATCTTTTTTGCTTATTATGCAAAAAGTATTGACTTTTTCAGATTTATATGCTAATATAGTTGTATATTGATTATTCAATATGCACTTCAGTTTGGTGGAATTAGCTCAGAGATGGTTAGAGCGCTGGATTGTGGCTCCAGAGGTCGCGGGTTCGAGCCCCGTATTCCATCTTTACTTAAAAGACTGATTCATTGTGAATCAGTCTTTTTTATATTCTAGATTTTATTCTTTTATATTCTTTAAAATTTCCTTTGTTGTATTACTTTTATCAAACTTACTAATAATAAATGCTATTATTAGTACTAACACTACAATTCCAGCATACAATAAAACTCCTGTTAACCAATCTCCGTTTTAATAGATTATCTCCTACTAAGGTAGAAGTAATTACTGATGGAAATCTTGCAAAAGTTGCAATTAGCAAAAAACGTATTGGTTTTATTGGCAATAACCCTGCTATATATACTAACAAATCTTTTGGTGTTCCTGGTATTAAAAATAAAATAAACATTATCCATTCTATTTTTTTTGGATTCTGAAATAATTTGCTATTTTCTATTTTTTTTATATTTCTTGGATCACAAAAGGCATAAACAAATTTTTTTCCAAATTTCCTAACTAAGAAGAAGATTGCCCCTGATATAAAAAAGCAAGAAATCATAATAAATACAGTTCCCCATAGTCCTCCATAGCACATTCCTGCTAGTATTTCAATTGGTTCTCCTGGTATAATAACTAAAAATATTTGTGCAACTTGAAGTCCAAAAAGTGCTAATATTCCACCTATTCCAGAATTTTTAAATTTATTTTGAAAGGCTAGTTGTCCTTCTACTGATGATAAATCTTTTACTACTGGAAAGAAATACATAATTGCTACTATGATAATTCCTATAACTGCTATTCCTAATAATATTTTAAATGCTTTTACTTTTTTGCTTTTTCTCATTTTATTCCCTCTTTTGATTTATAATTTTTTCTGTGTATGATTATACCATACTTTTAAAAAAGTTCAATATATAACTAATTTTAGTTTGAACAGTAACAATTTATTTCGTTAATAAAATTTTAATATTTTTTTAATTCTTTCTTAAAACACTTTTTATGTTTTATTTGTATAATATAGACACGTAGTTTATTGGAGGTAAAAAATGCGAAAGAAAACTAAGAAAAAATTAAATAAAAAAAGAGTAATTTTTGTACTTGCACTGTTTATTTTGCTTTTATATTTCTTATATAACACTTTCTTAAAAAATAGTAGTATCAATTTACAAAATAACGAATTTAATATTCAGTCTGATTCTAAATATGAAATTATAAAACAAGATAAAAATGAGAATTATAATGGTATTGGTCAGTCACAAGTAGATAATCAAGATGGATTTTTTACTACATTTACAACTAGTGATAATAAAACTTATAAGGAATATAAGCAAAATGGCAATTCTTCTTGGAATCACAAAGGATATTGGGGTGGAACAATGAGTGAAAATGGCTGTGGAATTACCGCCATGGCCATCATTTTAAGTGGATATAATAAAAATTATACTCCTGAAGATTTGCGAAAAAAATATTATCCTGTTTTGGATTATGAAACTATTAATAAAGAACTATATAATACTTTTGGAATTAAAAATAGTGGTTTTTATTATGATAGTGTACATTTATCAAATGATTCTCTTTTAAACCATTTGTCTAAGGATAAACCTGTTCTTATTTGCGTTTGGAATAAACCTAAAAGCAATCGTTTTACAACTTCTTCACATTATATGGTTTTACTTGCATGTGATAAAGCCGGCATGGTTTATGTTTCTAATCCAAATGGTGGGAAAAATGATAGCAAAAGTTCCCGGTTGGTATGATATTAACGAAGTTTCCCCTTTTATAGCTAAGGCTTTGTACATAGAAAGTTAGGGGAATTTTTAAAAAAAGGACTTTAAAAAAAGTCCTTCCTAAAATTTTAGTAACCCCTATACATTCCTGTTGTTGAAATGGTTACAAATTTTATTGAATAAATATCACAATAGACTAAGCTATCATTTTCAAGAGAACGAAGCAAAATATAACTTGCTCCAACATCTGCTAAAATTCCTATTCTGTCAACTAAATTATTGGTACCAATTAGAAATTCTACTCTCATCAATCTACCAATATACTCTCTTAGAAAAGCCGGTGTATAAATAGAATTTGTTAAAATTTCAGGTGAATCTTGATTGATATTTACTTGTCTTGTTTCTCTTTTGTTTTGTGGTTCTTCAAAACTAGGCATTTTTTCTCCTCCCTCTATAATAATATTTACGTTTGTGAATATTTAGAAGTTGGACGATAAAAACAATGCTTTCCAAGTCTTGTATGAAATGTACCTGAGCCATTACTTGGGAAAGTACTGCTACAATTTGGTTTAAATGGGTTTAAATACCACAAACATTCTCCAATTTCATTTAATTTATTTCCAGATAATGCCCAATCTGCAATATAATAATGTATTTCTGTTGGATTCATATTATATATATTTTGTGGATTATACTGATTTCGCAATGTATCTGTTGCACAATCAAACTGTCCTGGCTGAAAAATAATATTTCTAACATTTCCTCCTTGCGAAATTCTTGCATATTCTCCATCTGATACATTTACTCGGTTTAAAGTAACAGTTGCTACTGCCTTCATGCCGATTATCTCCTTCTCCGTCCTGCTTCGCATTGTATAATTCTTGCTAGCAATTCTCTGTCTGAGTAACCCATGTAAAATCACTTCCAATCATAAAATTATATTAATATTATGCTAAATTTGTTCCGTTTATTAATTAACTATGCTATAATTAGATTGGTGATGTATTTTGAATATATTATTTGAAAATAAAACAAAATATACCAAAGATGTATATGCTACATTTTTGGAATTTCATAACAAAAAATATCATTTTTCCTATTTGGCTTATAATATTGTTATAATAGGATTAGTTCTATTTTGCATTGCCTTACAAGTGCGATATCATAATCTTACAGTTGCTATTTTCTTTTGCTTTATCTTAACAGGGTTTTTCATTTGGCGTTATTTGCGCCCTATAAGTGAAGTTGCAAATGAATATAAAAGTGATACATTAAAAAAAGAACAAGTTTTTACATTTAAATTTTATCAGAATTTTTTTACTTGCGAATATGGAAAGCAAATGTCAAAAATTAATTATTGGAAATTGCATAAAGTTTTTGAAACATCTGATTTTTTCTATCTTTATATTGATAAAACTCATGCTTTTTTAATTAATAAAAATTCTTTTAATGAAAATAAAGCTTCTGATTTTTCTATTTTTATTCATAAAAAATGTTATTTTCGTTATAAGAAGATTTAATCAAAAATTCTTACTATTTCTTCAAAACAAGCATTTTCCCCGAGTTAATATAATATCAAAAAAAGGCTCATAAACTTTGATTAAATCTTCTGTTTCTTTGTTTAAAATACCAATTTTTAAAGTTGTGTCCCATTCTTCTTTATTTATCATATTTGTATCTTCAATCATGTCCCCTATTAAAATTTTATAAGGTCTATTTTTTAAATTGTTCAATTGTTTTTCTTCTAATTTTCCAGTAAGAGATTTATTTAAAGTATGTATTATTTTACTACTGTCAAATTCTTTAATTTCACTATTTTTATCAAATTCAATAAAATTTCCTATGATTTTGATGTTTTTAAAAAGGCAATTTTCTTTTTTTAAGAATTCTTCAATGACATTGGCTATTCCTGCAGATAATATAATTACAGGAATATTTTTTTTATTTGTAAATTCTAAAAATTCTTTAGCACCTTGCCTAAAAAAAATTGTTCCATTTTGTACAGACTGTTTTAACTTATTTTGAGTTAAGTGATATTTATAATATAAATTTAAACAAGTTAAATACCATATTTCCATTGCTCTTATTTTTTCTTCTACTGAAATTGTATAATTTATTTCAATTGGTCTATATTTTTTATAAAGTAACTCCATTTCTTTTTTTATTTTATCGCCTAAACCTTCTCTTGCTATATCCCATGAATCTAAGCTTTCTTCGCTTGTTATAGTTCTATCAAAGTCTATTACAAAATAGGTATTTTCTAAATTTATTTTTAATTTATCTAATTTATCAGAATTTATGTATTTCATTTTTATTAACACATCCTTTTTTAATTTTATAGTATCAAGTTAAAGTCTGAACTGTAACACAATTTTACTATATTTTATATTATATTACAATAAAAAAGTTGTTACAATTTTTTTCTTATGATATAATAAAAACCGTAAAAGACAAAGGAGATAAAATCTTATGAAAAGCTTTCTTATTATAATTATTATTAAAATATCACATTTAGTATTAAAAATCATGAAAAAAAATGGTGGAAATATTTTAGGAAAAATAGCATATAAGCTTGACCCTAATATATTAAAGTCTTTGAAAATCAATTGTCCTATAATTGCAGTTACTGCAACAAATGGAAAAACAATGACAAACAATGCAATTGTCCATGTTTTTAAAACTGCTGGCAAAAAAGTAATTAGCAATACTGAAGGAAATAATATGGAAACTGGCATTTTATCAACACTTTTAAAAAATTGTACTTTAACTGGAAAAATAAATGCAGATTATTTAGTTTTTGAAGTTGATGAAGGATATGTTCCAATTATTTTTAAAAAATTAAAATTAGATACTTTGGTTGTTTTAGACTTTTTCCGTGATCAGCTAGATAGAAATGGCGAAGTAGAATCCTTGATTTTAAAAATTAATGAATTTTTAAAATCTTACACAGGAAATTTAATTTTAAATAATGATGATCCAAATGTAGCAAGGCTTCGGACAAGCTAACCCTGAAAATCATAATGTGTATTATTTTAGTGCAGAAAAATATGATTATGCAACTACAAACATGAAGGAAGCTGGAGAAGGCAAATTTTGCCCATTTTGCAATAGTCGTATTGAATATGAGTATTATCAATATTCTCATATTGGAAAGTTCAAATGTCCAAATTGTAATTATGGAGATAACCAAATTTATAAGTTAGCAACTAATATTGATTTAAAAAATAGAAAATTTGATGTGGATGGAATTACTTATAATATTAAATTTAATAGTATTTACAATATTTATAACTTTTTAGCAGTAATTACATGTACAAGTCTTTATTCAATTGATACAGAAATTGTAAAAAAAGCATTATCTACTTTTGTATTAAATAATGGTAGACTTGAAGAGCTTACTATTCAAGGAATTCCTACTATTATTAATTTAGCCAAAAATCCAACTGGTTCTAATGTTAGTTTACGAATTTTAAATGAAGATGATGATGAAAAAGAATTATTATTTGTTTTAAATGACAATGTTGCAGATGGTCATGATGTATCTTGGATTTGGGACATAAATTTTGACTCTCTAAATAATGTTAAAAGAATTGTAACATCTCGGAACTCGTGCTTATGATATTGCAATTAGAATTAAAACTTCTGGTTTTCCAGTAGATAAGATTGAACCTTATTTAAATTTAAAAGATGCTGTTAAAAGTTTTTATTCTACTAAAGTTAAAAAATATGTTATTGCAAATTATACTTCTTTACAACCTACAAGGCAAGAAATTTTAAAATTAAAATAATATCTAGTTTTATAAAAGGAGCTAAAAACTAATGAAAGAATTAAAAATATTATATCTTTACCCTGATATTTTAGAATTATATGGAGATTACGGAAATATTCAAGTATTGCGTTATCGCTTAGAAAAACGTGGAATTAAAGCTATAATTGACACATATTCTATTCGGAGATGTTCCACCAGACTTTAGAGCCTATGACTTAGTATTTGCAGGTGGTCGGAGCAGACCAAGAACAAGGAATTTTAGCAAAAGATTTAATACAATATAAAGATTCTATACAAAAAGCAATTGACGAAGGTGTATTTTTCTTATTGATTTGTGGTGCTTATCAATTATTTGGAAAATACTACAAAGGTGTTGAAGGCGATATTATTCCCGGTTTAGAAATTTTTAATTATTATACAGAAGCAATTAATGATAGACGTAAAAGATGTATTGGAAATATAGTAATTGAAGCAGAATTAAATGGTAAAAAAACAAAAATTATTGGCTTTGAAAATCATGGTGGTCAAACTTTTGATATAGATACACCTTTTGGAGATGTATTGTTTGGAAATGGTAATAAATTTGGAGATACAAAAGAAGGTTTTTGCCAAAAAAACGTAATTGCAACATATTTACATGGTCCTTTGCTTTCTAAAAATCCAGAACTTACTGATTTTATTATTAAATATTGTTTAGATAGAAAATATAATGAAGATATTGTTTTAGAGCCTTTAAATGATGAATTTGAGAATAAATGTAGAGAGCAATTATTGGGTGTTTTTTGGGACGGGGCAAAAAAACACCTTACTTAATTGTTAATCCTTACTAGATTAATTATTACTAGACTAAACTTTTTACAATTTTAGGGACGGGTGTTTTTTTGCCCCGTCCCTAAAAACACCTATAGGTGCATAACTCTTTGTTTTATTTCTTTTGTTTTTCCCACATTCCAGAAATTTTCTCCTAAATATCCGCAAGTTCTTCTTACTACCGTAAGTTTAGCATGGTCTTTATTTCCACAGTTTGGGCATTCCCATTCATTATCTTTATTTATAATAATTTCTCCATCAAAACCGCATACATGGCAATAATCTGATTTTGTATTAAATTCTGCATATTGGATATTATCATATATAAATTTAACAACTGCCTCTAATGCTTCTATGTTTTTACCCATATTTGGTATTTCAATATAAGAAATAGCTCCTCCTGATGATATTTTTTGGAATTCACTTTCAAAAGATAATTTTTCAAAAGCATCTATTTTTTCTCTTACGTCTACATGATAAGAATTTGTGTAATATCCTTTGTCTGTAACGTCTTTTATAATTCCAAATCTTTCTTTATCTATTCTTGCAAATTTGTAGCATAAACTTTCAGCAGGTGTACCATATAGCGCAAATCCAATGTTTGTTTCTTTTTTCCAACGGTTTACAGTCTCCCTTAGATATTTCATTACTTTAAGTGCGAATTCGTGACCAACTTCTGTTGTATGTGATTCTCCTGTCATTAGTTTAGTTAATTCATATAGTCCAATATACCCAAGTGATATTGTTGAATATCCACCAAATAGTAATTTATCAATCTTTTCTCCTTTTTCTAATCGAGCAATTGCTCCATATTGCCAATGGATTGGGCTGATGTCTGATTTTGTTCCAAGTAATGCATAATGTCTACACATTAATGCTTCTTTGCAAAGTTCTAGTCTTTCATCTAATTCTTTCCAAAATACTTCTTCGTTTCCATCTGCTACAATTCCTATTTGTGGTAAATTGATGCTAACTACGCCTTGATTAAATCTTCCTTCAAATTTGTAGTTTCCATTTTCGTCTTTCCAAGGAGATAAAAAGCTTCTGCATCCCATTGGGCTGAATACATTTCCATCGTAATTTTCACGCATTTTTTTAGCAGATATATAGTCTGGATACATTCTTTTTGCTGAACACTTAACAGCAAGTTTTGTTAAATAGTCATATTCTCCGCCAGATAAATTATTAAATTCATCTAATACATAAACTAATTTTGGAAATGCTGGTGTAACATACACTCCTTTTTCGTTTTTGATTCCTTCTTCTCTTTGATGAATTACTTCTTCTATAATCATAGCATTTTCTTTTATGTATGGGTCATCTTTTTCCAAATGTAAGAATAGTGTTACAAAAGGTGATTGACCATTTGTTGTCATTAATGTATTTATTTGATATTGAATTGTTTGTACACCTGATTTTAATTCTGATTTTAATCTATCTTGAACAATGCTTTCTATTAATTCATCAGTCATTTTTCCTTTATATTTTTCTTGCATTTCTTTTTTGAATTTGTCATAACTTTTTCTTAAATATTTTCCTAAGTGAATTAAGTCAACTGATTGTCCACCATATTGATTACTAGCAACTGATGCAATTATTTGGGTTACAACTGTACATGCAACTTGAAAACTTTTTGGACTTTCAATTAGTTTTCCGTTCATAACTGTTCCATTATCTAACATATCAGCTATATTAATTAAGCAACAATTAAAAATTGGTTGTACAAAATAGTCTGCATCATGGAAGTGTAAAACACCATCATTGTCTGCTTTTACTATTTTTTCAGGAAGAAGTAATCTTTTTGTTAAATCTCTTGATACTTCCCCTGCTATGTAATCTCTTTGCGTTGAAGCAAGTAAAGTATTTTTATTTGAATTTTCTTCTGCTAATTCTTTATTTTCGTTTCTAATTAAACCTAAAATAGACTCATCTGTTGTGTTTTGTTTTCTTACTAATGCTCTTGTATAACGATATACAATGTATTTTTTTGCAAGTTCATATTTATTGATTTCCATTAATTTTTCTTCGATAATATCTTGAATGTCTTCTACTAACATTCTTTTCTTTCCAAGTTCTTCAATATATTTAATAATATCTTTTATTTCCTCTTTAGTTGCCCTTTCTTTTTGTCTTACTTCTTTGTTTGCTTTTTCAATTGCAATTTCAATTTTCTCTCTGTTGTAGTCTACTGCTCTTCCATCCCTTTTAATAATTTTCATTTTTCCTTCCTCCTGCTTCTTTTAGATAATATCTAGAAATTATAATTAACTTAGTTTTTTATAAATTATTCTAGATTACTATTTCTTTTTAATTACGAAATAATTATACATTAACTTTTTTGTTTTTCTGTTGCAAAAGCAACAATTTATTGTATACATTTTTTATTTTAGCCATCTTGTAGTATTTTGTCGATTATTACATTTGGATTACATTAATATTACACTTAAATTACTGTTGTTCTTGTTGCATTTGCAACTAATCTATTGTATAATATTTCTGTATATTTTAAAATTTGCATAAATAATAAAAAAGAAAGAAGAAAAAACATGAATATTAACTTTGATATAAATGAATTTATAAAAAAATTTGAAAATACTTGTCATAGAGTTCAAAAAAAGACTTTTTCAAAAAACGAAGTAATCACAAGTTACATTAATAAAAGAAATCAATTTTGCATTTTAGTTCATGGCAATGCAGATTTAGTTCGTTATGACTTAAGTGGAAACAGAACCATTGTTGAACATTTCTCAGAAGGTGATGTTTTTGGAGAAGTATTTTATACTATCACAATTAATAATGAGCTTTTAGTTGAGGCCCGTGAAAAATGTGAAGTTTTATTTTATATTTATGATGATATTCGTTCTAAATGTAGAAATAATTGCAAATTTCATCAAGAATTATCAGATGACCTTCCAGAGCTAATTCTTAGCAAAGTAACAGATTTAAATACAAGAATTGAGTTACTAACCAAAAGATCTATTCGTGATAAATTAATACGGATATTTTACAATGTTATCTACTAGAAAATTAAGCAAGACTTTTACTTTGCCTTTTTCTTTAACAGATTTAGCCGATTTTTTAAGTGTAGATAGAAGTGCTATGATGAGAGAACTAAAACTTTTAAAAGAAGATGGTTTTATTGATAAAACGGGAAATAGAATAACCTTACTATATAAATAAGAGCTGGATATTATTCCAGCTCTTTTTTGAGAGTTTATTCACGGAAAGTTGGTAATCCTTCCTTGAAAGGAATTTCACACCTTACTATTTTACCATTTGGTTTGGTTAACTCCAACAAAACACTTTTATCTTGCGGGAGTACTCCAGTTGTAGTATTAATCGTAACTGATTTTATTTTTCTTGCTCTTTCTCCATTGGCAAATACTTTTAATAACGCAGTTTTCCGCCTATCTAGAGAAATTTGGGCTAAGACCTTGCCTTTACTGGAAATGATTTTTGTCATTGTCGAAAAACCGTCTGTAGAATTTTCAACAATGTGGTACCCTAACTGGTTGATTTGCCTTACATTTTTGCATACAACACCAAACATCATAACCCTCCTTCAACTTGAAAGTCATTGTTTTCTAGTTTCGTTTAAAATTATATAACATTTATGTAAATTTTTCAAGTTTTTTGCTAAATTTTACCTAATTACTACCACAATTTTGGTTTTAGTTCTAAATAAATTGGTTTTTCTTCTTTAATTTTTGTCATCATTCCATGCCCTGGATATACAATTGTTTCATCTGGTAAAGTCATAATTTTAGTTTCAATTGATTTTATTAATTCTTCTCTATTTGATGTTGGAAGGTCTGTTCTTCCCCAAGTTCCTCTAAATATTGTATCTCCAGAAAATAAGCAATGCTCTTTTTCACAATATAAGCTTGTTCCGCCTTTTGTATGACCTGGTGTATGAAGGACTTTAAATTCTAAATTTCCAAGATGTATTAAATCTCCATCATCTATTCTAGAATCTGCTTCTAATTCAATTTTTCCCATTCCAATATATGGTGTTAAATTAATTTCTGGATTATTTAATCCGTTACTATCTTCACGATGTATTAAAATTTTGCCTCCTAACCTATTTTTTAAATCTGTTACTCCCATAATGTGGTCTCCATGGCAATGTGTTAAATAAATATATTTTAATTTTCCTTCCATTATTTGAATTAGTTCTTCAATTTTATCTACTTCTCCTGCTGGGTCAATTACCATTGCTTCTTTACTTTCTTCATCTAATACAATATAACAGTTAGTTGGATCTCCAATCCAAGTATCTATCTTTAGTTCTTTTAATTTCATTTTATTTTTTTCTCCTTACTTCATATACACTATTTACTTTTTCAATTGCTTTTTGAGCCTTATTTAATTCTTCTAGGTTTTCCACCTCTAATGTGATATCCAAAATTGCAATTTTTTCTTTAGTAGTTTTTGTATTTACACCTAAAATTTTTGCTTTTGTTGTTCCTATTTCTCTTAATACATCCATAAGTAAACCTGCTCTGTCATTACTGTTAACTTGAATTTCAGCTTGATAAGAAGATTTATTTTCATTGTACCATTCTACATCAATCATCCTACTTTCTTCTGAAATTAAGTCATTTACATTTTTGCAGTCTTTTCTATGAACTGATACTCCTCTTCCTTTTGTAATATACCCTACTATTTCATCTCCTGGCAATGGATTACAACATTTTGATAATTTTACTAAGCAATTATCAATTCCTTTTACAATAATTCCAGAATTAGATGGATTTGGCTTTTTAGTTCTTGCCTTTGAAAGTTCTTCTATTTTTGCTTCAATATTTTCTTCTTCATGTTCTTTTCTATATTCTTGAAGCATCCTTGCAATTACTTTTACTGCTGAATTTGCTCCGAAACCCAACTGCAGCATACATTTCGTCAATTGTTTTATATTTATATTTATCAAGCATTGGCTCTACATATTCTGGTTTAAACAAATCATTGTGAGAAAATCCTATTCGTTTTAATTCTTTTTCAATTAATTCTTTACCTTTCTCTAAGTTTTCTGCTTTTTGTGCTTTTTTAAACCAACTTAATATTTTATTTTTTGCACTACTGCTTTTTACAAATTTAAGCCAATCTCGACTTGGTCCTTTTGAATTATCAGAAGTAATAATTTCAACAATGTCCCCATTTTGCAAAGGTGTTATAATTGGCATCATTTTACTATTAATTTTGCATCCTGTCATGTGATGTCCAATTTCTGCATGAATTGTATATGCAAAGTCAATTGGTGTTGCACCTCGTGGTAGAGTTTTTATTGCACCTTTTGGCGTAAACACATAGACTTCATCTTCAAATAATTCCGTTTTTAAGGTATTTAAAAACTCTTGTGGGTCTTGCATATCTTTTTGCCACTCTAAACTTTCTCTTAGCCATGCTAGTTTATCTTCTTCTACTTTTACATTTGCTTTTTTTCCAAAATAGCTTGCTTCCTTATAAGCCCAATGAGCAGCAATACCATATTCTGCTACTCTGTGCATTTCCCATGTACGAATTTGCACTTCAAAAGGTGTTCCTTTATCTCCTAATAATGTTGTGTGAATAGATTGGTACATATTTGGTTTTGGAACTGATATATAGTCTTTAAATCTTCCTGGCATTGGACTATACATTTCATGTACAACACCTAATGCAGTATAACAGTCTTTAATAGAATTTACTAAAATACGTAAAGCAAATAAATCATAAATTTGGTCTAGAGTTTTATTGTCTCTTTTCATTTTACGGTAAATACTATATAAGTGTTTTGCCCTTCCGTGTAACTTCTGCTTCTATTCTTTCTTTTTTTAGTTGAACTCTAATGTCTCCCATTATTTTTTCTATAAATTTTAGTCTTTCTTCTCTTTTTTTGTTAATTCCTTCTACTAAATCATGATATTCTTCTGGATATAAATATTTAAAGCCTAAATCTTCTAATTCCCATTTTATAGAATATAGTCCTAAACGGTTTGCTAAAGGCGCATATAGCTCCATTGTTTCTTTTGCATTTGCAATTTGCCTATCTCTTTTTAAGTATTTTAAAGTTCTCATATTATGAAGTCTATCTGCTAATTTTATTAAAATTACTCTTATATCTTTTCCCATTGCTAAAAACATTTTTCTGTAGTCTTCTGCTTGTTGCTCTTCAATAGAGTTAAATTGAACTGCACCTAATTTTGTAACACCTTCTACCATATCTGCTATTTCGTTTCCAAATTCTTCTCTTATATTTTCATCTGTAACATTTGTATCTTCAACTACATCATGTAAAAGTGCAGCACAAATTGTGCTATCATCTAATCCGATATCTGCTAAAATATAGGCAACATTAAGAGGATGAATAATGTATGGCTCTCCTGAATGCCTACATTGTCCATTGTGATTTTTACTTGCATAGTCATATGCTTTTATTATTAGTTTTGTATCTACTTTTCTTGTATGTTCTTTTCTTTTTTCTATTACTTTTTGTATTGTAATTTCATTCATTTCTTGCATGAATTCCATTCCCCTCTTTATTTACAAAGATTTCATTATATCCTTTATGTTTATTTGCAAACTTTCTTCACCATTAAAATGATTTATTTCTAAAACACCTACAACATCAACTTTGTCTCCAATTGTATATTCTATAGCTAAATTTCCTAGGTTAAAGCCTATTCCATTTATAATAATGTTGTTGTCTTTTAATGTCAATTTTAAATGTTTTCCTTCTGATAAGCTTCGTATTGAATCGATTTTTAAGTTTTTAAATAGAAATACTGGCATTCTATTTGCTTCTCCAAAAGGTTCTAATTGTTTTAAACTTTCAACCATTTCTTTGTTTATATCTTTTAAATCTATTTTACTATCTACTTGAATTATTGGCATAATTTCTTCTGTATGTGATGCTTTTGCAATTTCTTCAAATTCTTTTTTAAAGTTTTCAAAATTTTCCTTTTTGATTGTTACTCCAACTGCCATACTATGCCCACCAAATTTTTCAATGCAATCTTCGCATTTCATTAATGCATCATGTAAATCAAACCCTGGAATGCTTCTACCTGAGCCTTTTCCAATTCCATCTTCTTCAAAGCTTAGCAAAATACTTGGTTTAAAATACATTTCTGTAATTTTGGAAGATACAATTCCAATTACACCATGATGCCAATTTTCTCCTCCTACAATTATAGTATTATTTTGGTCTAAATGTTGCTTTTCTATTTGTTTTATTGCACTTTCAAGTATACTTTTTTCTGTTTCTTGCCTTGTTTTGTTATGTTCATTTAATTTTCTACTTAAGTCATTAACATAGTTTATATTTGGAGATAATAATAGTTCTAATGCTTCTTCTGCTTTTCCCATTCTTCCACATGCATTAATTCTAGGTGCAATTCCAAAAGATATGGTATTTGAGTCTACTTTACTATAACCAGAAGTTTTAATTATAGAACGCAAACCTATATTTTTTGTTTGTGAAATAAGTAGCAACCCAAGCTTTGCAATAACTCTGTTTTCATCAATTAAAGGCACTATGTCTGAAATTGTTCCAACACATACAATATCTAGGTATTTTAAATATTCTTCTTCTTTAATTTCTAATTTTGTGCTAATTGCTTGTATTAGTTTAAATACTACCCCTACTCCTGCTAATTCTCTAAATGGATATGTGCTATCTTTTCTTTTGTTGTCTATTATTGCTAATGCATTTGGTAATTTGTTACTTGGTTCATGATGGTCTGTTATAATTGTTTCTATTCCTAAAGTATTTGCATATTCTATTTCTTCTATTGCTGATATTCCGCAGTCTACTGTAATCATTAGTTCACAGCCATTGTCAACTATTTTTTTTATTGCTTCTTTGTTTAGTCCGTACCCTTCGTCTAGTCTATTTGGAATATAAAAGTTTACTTCTAATCCTCTATCTTTTAAAAAGCTTTTTAATACTGTTATGCTTGTTATTCCATCTACATCATAGTCTCCATAGATTGTTACTTTTTCTTGGTTTTTAATGGCTTTTATGATTCTTTCTACTGCTTTTTCCATATCTGTGATTAAAAATGGATTGTAAAAGTCATGCCTTGTTGGTTGTAAAAATAGCCTGATTTTTTCTTCTGTTGTTATGTTTCTGTTTACTAAGATGGTTGAAAGCAATTTGTTTAATCCATATTTTTCTTGTATTTTGCGTACTTGTTCTTCATCTGTTTCGTATATTTGCCATTTTTTACTCATTTATTCCTCTCCTAATTTTTTTATTTTATTTTATACTATTTTGTTGTTTTTTTAAAGTGTTTTGGAGAAATTTAAGGAATTTTTAGTTTTTATTTGTATTAAATTTAGATTATCCAAATTATTTATTAATTTTATATAATTATTATTCATTTTTATTTTCTACC
>CANQPY010000011.1 GCA_947625835.1 uncultured Clostridia bacterium
GTTTTGCTACTTCTCCTTGTGTTTTGGTCATTTCGTTTTCTAATTTTGCTACGTTTCCACTTAGTTTTGCTACTTCTCCTTGTGTTTTGGTCATTTCGTTTTCTAATTTTGCTACGTTTCCACTTAGTTTTGCTACTTCTTCTTGTGTTTTTGTCAATTCTTTCTTCATTTGTTTTTGTTCTTCATATATGTTTAATAAAATCTTGTCTCTTTTTTCTTGTCCTTCATATATACTTAATATCATCATATCTCTTTTTTCTTGTCCTTCGTATATACTTAATATCATCATATCTCTTTTTTCTTGTCCTTTGTATATGCTTAATATCATATTGTCCCTTTTTTCTTGTCCTTCGTATATGTTTAATAGTAAATCATCTCTTTGTTTTTCTGTCATATTTTACCTTCTTTCTATTTTTTTGAACTATTTGTGTTACCTATTATATACTACTCATACTTATATGTCAAGAAAAACTTGTCGACAAACTTCGACTTTTTTCTGTTATAATGTTACTGTCTAAGCTAAATTTAATTTTATACAAGTCTAAACTATAACCTGTTATTACTTCCTGTAATTAAACTGTAATCAATATTTAATATTATTGAAATACTTTATTTTGTAATTTGTAGTATAATAGAATGTAGATTATACTAAGGAGAATTATAAATATGAGTATAGAAACAGATTTAAAAAAAGATGGAATTGAAGTAATACAATCTCTAGATACTTTAAAAATTAATTCAATAGCAAGAAATATTGCTCAAAAAATTTGTGATACCTTTCCTAATTATGGTTTTAATCAAAATGATTTATTTATAAAATTGTCTAGATTAAATATGTATAAGGCAAAAATGCCTGAACGGTATGGCAGAAGCAAATTATTTTTATAAAAATACTTCTATTTATTTTAACGAACATATTTCAGATAATGATTTAGAAGAATTTGCAATGCACGAATGCATTCATTACTTACAAGAAGTAAAAGATAAAAAAAATTATTTAGTAAGAATGGGGCTTTGTGACTATACAGAATTTAAAATATATGGTTTAGGTTTAAATGAAGCAGCTGTTCAATTAATGGCATCTCGAATAAATGCTATGCCAAAAGAATCAGTTAAATATTTTGGAATTAATTTTGACACAATTAGCCCTTCTTGTTATCCGTTAGAATGTTGCCTAGTAAATCAATTAGCATATATAACTGGTGAAGATGTTTTATTTGAGAGTACTATAAAAAGCAATGATAATTTTAAAAAAGTTTTTTCTGAATTAACTTCACCAAATACTTTTGTAGCAATTCAAAATGCAATTGATGATATTTTTAATGATGAAGAAGAAATTATTAAATTAAGTAACAAAATTGCTCAAATTGATGATAGAAATAGAAGAGTAGACGGAATGATTAAAAAAATTGATGAATTAAAACATGAAATTTTATTAACATTCATGAGAACACAAAATCTTATTATTTCTAGCTATTTTGATAAAGCTTTTAATCAAATTTATGACTTAGATGGTATTGAAAAGTATAGGCAAAGGTTATATACTTTCCGTGATTTACTAGGATTTACAGAAGGTTATACATTTTTTAATGATTATTATGTTTCAAAAATGGAAGAATTGGATGATAAATATAATTTAATAGAAAATGGCCAATTTGAAACTTCTATTAAATTAGTTACAAAAAAAGAGGGTGTGTTTATTAAAATTTTAAAAACTCTTAAGAAAATAATTTTTGGTTCATCAACAGAACAAGAAAATATTGATTAATTAAAAAAGGCTTTATAATTATAAAGCCTTTTTTACAGTTTGTTATGTAGCTGGGAGTTATTAATAAAAATATATTGAACTTTTAAATTTAAATTGAATTATAACAAGTTATTTGCTCATTTTAAATTTTTTATTATATTTTTAGCTGCTTCTCTTCCAGAATATGATGCCCATGCAACCGTTGATTTTGTACCTGCTAAATCTCCTCCTGCATAAATTTTTGGATTAGACGTTTGATATTCTTCGTTTATTTCAATGTTTCCCCATTTATTTGTTTTTAGTCCAAAGTCTTTTACATATGGTTCTACATTAGAGCCAAGTGCCATAATAATATAATCTGCATCAATTTCATAATTGCTATTTTCAATATTTACAGGCACTAACCTTTCGTCATCTTCTTTTTTTATAAGTTCTGTTTTTATTAATTCTACTTTTTCTACTTTATTTTTTCCTATTATTTTTACAATATTATTTTGAAATAAAAATTCAATTCCTTCTTTTTTTGCATCTTGTATTTCCTTTTCTTCTGCTGGCATTTGTTCTTCTGCTCTTCTGTAAATTACTTTAACTTCCCTGGCACCTAATCTTTTAATGGTTCTAGCACAATCCATTGCTACATTTCCGCCACCAATAACACATGCTATTTTATTTTTATAGTCTGGATGTAAATTATATTCTAAAAGCTCATTTCCACCGAATTACACCTTGTAGGTCTTCTCCGTTTAACACCCATTTTAGATGATTTATTTGCTCCAATGCTCAAAAATATTGCATCATATTGTTTTTCTAAATCTTGAAGATATAAATTTTTTCCTAGTTCTTGATTATATTTTACATCAATTCCTAATTTTAATATTTTTTTTACTGCTTTTTCTACTATTTCTTTTTCTAGTCTAAAATCTGGAATTCCATGTATTAATAATCCTCCCAAATAATTATATTTTTCATATATAGTTACTTGAAATCCGTTTCTTGCTAAAAAAGCTGCCGCAGTTAGACCAGCAGGTCCTCCGCCTACAATTGCTATTTTTTTATTATTTTTCTTTTCTTTTATCTCTTCTTCATAGCAATTTTTCAAACTATTTTCTTCTGGAATATTATCAAATACAAAACTTTCTAATTCTCCTATAGAAACTGGTTCTGATTTTATTCCTCTTACGCAAGATCCTTGGCATTGCCTTTTATGTGGGCAGATTCTTCCACATATTCCTAGAAGTACTGTTGTTTGTGATAAAATTTCGTATGCCTTATTTAAATTTCCTAATTTTACTTGTTCTATAAATACTGGTATATTATTTCCCAATGGGCATCCTTTTTTAGAACATGGTTTTGCTGGGCAATTTAGGCAATAACTTGCTTTTTTATTTATTTCGTCTATTTCTAATTTTTGCATTTTGATTTATTTCTTCCTTTCTATGTTTTTGCATTTTACATTTTTAAGTTTTTTCTACTACTAATTTTAAATCATTTATAAAATCAATTTTTTTTGTTTCATCACGAAGTAAAGCTGCAGGATGCCAAGTTGGCATGTAATATATTCCTTTTTTCTCTATCCATTTTCCTCTTGATTGTGTTATTCCATATTCTTTTCCTAAAATATTTTTTAGTGCTACACTTCCGAAGTAATACAATAATTTTGGGTTGTACTAAAACTACTTGATTTCTTAAATAATCTAAACATGCTACTGCTTCGTCATCTTCTGGGTTTCTGTTTCCTGGTGGTCTACATTTCACAATGTTTGCAATATAAACTTCTTCTCTCTTTATTCCAACCGCTTGAAAAGCCATGTCCATTAATTTTCCAGCTCTTCCTACAAATGGTTCTCCGAAGTCTGTCTTCATCTGCTCCGAGGTCCTTCTCCTATAAACATGATTTTGGCATTTTTATTTCCTACACCAAATACAATGTTTTGTCTTGTTTGACACAATTTGCATTTTTTGCAGTCTTTAATTGATTCTTCTAATTCTTCCCATGTTTCAAACATCTTTTACTCCTATTTTAGCTCTATAATTGCAGTGTTTAATCCATATCCTGCTTTTTCTACTCTAAATGAATGAATTAAATTAGAATTGCAAACACTACAAATTCCACTATCTATTATATTTTCTTCTTTTAAGCCTTGTTTTTTTAGTAATATTTGATTGATTTTTACTGTGTCTATATTCCATTTTTTATTTGGAATTGTTTCTGTTATCCATAAATTTTCAGCTTGTTTAATATCTTGAAATTCTGCTAAAAATTCATTTTTTACTTCTTCTTCTACTTCAAAATGACACTTCCTAATACTTGGTGCTATGCAACATATTATATTTTCTGGCTTGCAATCAAATTCTTTTTGCATTTTTTGTACTGTTTTTACTGATATTCTTTGCAGTGTTCCCCTCCAACCAGAGTGAGTATTTGCAATTACTTTTTTTACTGGGTCAAAGAAAAGTAATAAAATACAGTCCGCATTTGTTGTTGCAAGTATTAAATTTTTTTTATTTGTTATTAGTCCGTCTGTTTTGCTATATTGGCTTAAGTTAAAATCTGGTTTATCCAAATTAAATTTTTGTGTTACAATTTTTACTCTATCTGTATGTTCTTGATTTGTTTTTACTAAATTTTTTTCGTTACTTTCTATTGCTTTACACAAATTTTTATAATCTTGAAGTGCTTTGGTATAATCACTTTCTGATGATGTCCTATAATTTTTGTCTACCCCTAGGCTATATGCATGATTGATTATATCTTTATATTCCAAGAGTTTTCTAAATTGTAAATATTCTATGCCATTTTTCTGTATGTGCACTACATTTTCATTTGATAAATCCATTTACACTTTCCCTTCTATTTTATTTTTCATTTTTAATATTACATCATCTTTTGATTGTTTATCAAGATAATTATAATTGTTATCTTTCTGTTTTACATTAAATCCGCATATTGATTTATAACTACAATATTCACATGGTGTTTTTCCATTTTTATTATATGGTTTTAAATTTATATTTCCACTCATAATTTCTTTTGAAATTTCTTTTATTGTAAAGTCAATATAGTCTTGTAAAATTTTAAATTCTTCTTTATTTACTCCACTTGTCCACTTTTCAATTATATCTCCTGAGACTGTAAGCCCTGCTGGAACTATTTTAGAGCTTCCACTTTGTAAAGTAGTATCATTCATTTTAATTACTTTTACATCAGCTAAAATTAGTCCCTTCATCTTAAAGTTTTTCCTAATTAGTTCTTCAATTTCTTCGTCTGAAACTTTTTTTTCTGAATTTACTATTTGTTCTAATAAAGAAAAATAAAATACTCCTGCTGGCATAAAGTCTTCTTCTTTACATATAACATTAGAATATGTCAATAATTGAATTTGAAGTCCTGCATATACTTCATTTAAGTCTATGTTTTTGCTAGATGATTTGTAATCAATAATTCTTAAATATTTTCCTTCTTCTCCGATTAGCAGTATCAACTCTGTCTATTTTACCAGTAATTTCAACTTTTTTTCCATCTTCTAGGTTTAAAATAACTGGCTCAAATTTAACCTCTGTTCCTGAAATTGAAAAGTCACTATATATAAGGGTTTGTATTATATATTTTAATGCTTTTGTTACCATTTTTTTTAGTCTTTGTACTAAAATTTTATATTTTGTGGTTGCCTTAAAAATTAAATTTTTGTTTATTTTTAAGTTTTCTTCAATTATTTTTGATACTATCTCATAAATTTCATCTTCTTGTAATTCTTTTAAATCAATTTCTTTTTCTTTAGCTTCTTTGAAAAATTCATCAATTGTTTCGTGCATAAAAGAACCTGTTTCAAAATTGTAAACTTTTAATTCTTCTTTTTCTTTTAATCTTAACCCATATTGCAAATAGTATGAAAATGCACATTTTTGGTAGGTTTCTAATTTTGAGACACTTGTATGCAACACATTTCCATATAATTTTTCTATATTTTCTTTTGCTATTTTTTGTGGTAAATTAGTATATTCTAATCCTTTTAAATCATTTTCTAATTTTTCTTGCCATTCTACTTTTTCTTTATAGTAATTATAAATTTCATACCAAATTTGAGGAATTTTTTCATCTTTTTTTAGTTTTGCAATGTTTTCTAATAGTTCTTCATATGTTACTTTTTCGTTTAATATTTCATATTCTTTTTCAATTTGATCACTTTTCTCTTTTAATTTAGGATATATTCTTTTTATTTTGCTAATTAAAATTGAAGGTCTTGAAGCATTTCCTTCTTTGTTAGATGCTATATAAGATAAATATAATTTATTTTCTGCTGTGGTAAATGCTTTATATATATTAAAATTATCCTCATATAATCTTTCTTGTGTTCCTTTTGCAAGCTCTAAGCCATCTTGTTTTAAAATATTTCTATCTTCATCATCTAAAAAGCCTTCATCTTTATTTACTTTTGGAAAATTTCCGTCATTTAAACCTATAATAAATACTACTTTTACTTTATGGCTTCTAGAACGGTCAACGTCTCCAAATGTTACTTGGTCTTGTGTTGCTGGGATTTTCCCTAAGCCACTATTTTTTAAGCCAACTTTTAGAATTTTTAAATATTCATCCGTATTTGCTTTTTGTTTTCCAAATACTAAAATTATTTCGTCAAATAATTCCAAAATAATTTGATAACTTTGTTTATATTCTTTTGCTAAGTCTAATAAATTTTTTTCTTCTAAGTTTTGTATTTTTTCTGCTATTTTTTCTTCTATCTGCTGATTTTGAAGAAATTCATATAGTTCTTTGGTTATTGCTTCAAATGTTTTTTCTTTATTTATTTTTTCTTTTAGTTTCAAGAAAGGCTGAATAATTTGTTTTCTTAGTTCGTTTAATCTTTTAACTCTATCATTTTGCTCAATATCATATTCAAAGTCTTTTTCCCATTTGTTATATTGAATTCCCCATTTTGTACAGTAATTTTCTAATTCAAAGATTTCATCTGGTTCAATTTTTATTAGACCAAGTTTCAAATAATTAAAAATACTATCTCTAGAAAAGTTTTTATTTAATACTTCTAAGATTGCAAGTACATATTGAATAATAATATTTTGATTTACATCTCTTTTTTCATCAATAAATACTGGAATATTATATTTAGAAAAAATTGCTCTAACTAATGAAGAATATTCTTCCATATTTTTTGATATTATTGCAATGTCTTTATATCTTATATTTTCGTTATAAATTAGTTTAGTAATTTGTTTTGCAATGTTTTCTATTTCTGAATATGGATTTTGTGCTAAAAATAATTGTAAGTTTTCCACATTTTTTTCATATTTTGTGATTTTACTACTATTAATATTTTTGCTTAAATGTTCTAATTCTGGTGTTTTAAAGCGGTATTGCTCATTTAAGGATACAGGCTGTTCTAATTGTAAGTTATTTTCATTTATCATATTCCAAAGTTTTGCTATTGTAATTTTATTTGAATAAAAAATGTCTATGTCTGGATTTGTATTTATATTTAAGTCTTCTGTACATATTGTTATATTAACTTGTTTTGCTTGTTTTACAAATTCTTTAATGACTTCATATTCTTGATGAGTAAAACCTGAAAATTCATCTAAGTATATTATACTATTCTTTATTATATCTGTTTTTCCTATGTTTTGAGCTAAAATATTTAGTAAGTCATTTTCATCTATATATTGATTTTTTATTTGTTCTTCAAATTTTTCGTAGACTAGAGTAATGTCTTTTAATTTCGTTTTTAAATAGATATTTTCGGTTTTTTCAATTTCTTTTTGTAGGTCAGTTACTGATATTTTGTGTTGTTTAAATTCTGTTATAGCTGACATACATAAATCAATGTTTTCATCTGACTTTCCTAAAAATTTTAAATCTTTTTTATATTTATTTAATATGTTGTAAATAAGCATTGCTTTGCCAGATTCAGATAAGTTGGTTTTTGTGCTTCCTCCAATTTCATTAATTACTCTATATGCCATTCTACTTAAATGCACTACTTCAGCATTTAATATTGCATTGGAAGGAACAGCTTTCATTAGCTTTTCTTCTGCTGTAAATGAAAACTGTTCTGGTGTAATCATATAAATTTTATTTTCTTCATTTATTTTTTTTGCTATTTCTGAATAGCAGTATCTACTTTTTCCACTTCCTGGTTTTCCATATATGATTCTTAATCCCATTTTTACTCCTTTTGTTTCTAAATTATTTTAGAAGGCGCCTCCTCCTCCGGCCGCCTCCGCCACCACCAGAGAATCCACCTCCGCCAGAGAAGCCACCGCCTCCGGCCACTTGAGTATCCGCCTCCGCTTCCCATTTTGCTAAGCATTTTAGTTGTTGTCTCTCCATAAGATTTCATAAATCTTCTGTCTAAGCTAGCATAGGTGTAAAACATTCCATAATCTGATGTAATAAAATCAGCAAATGATGTATTTATCATTAAATTTTCTAAGTCTTCATCTAAGTGTAATCCTTTTATTCTTTTTACAATTTTACGTGCTATTCCAAAGCTAACACTATAACTTAAATATTGCTCCCATAATGTAACTTGTTCAATGTCTCTATCTTCCATTAAACTATAATTTTCAATTTTATCTTTTAGGGCATTTAGTTTGCTATAGTCTTCGATCATAATGCTATTGTTTTTTAGCATTAGGTTATCTGTTAATATTAGAATTGTTGCTATACAAATTAATACTTCATCTGCTACAATATATTTTTCAGGTGAAATTATTGCGGTTAAAAGTATTATTATTCCAAAAAGTACAAGTAAACTTACTGTTGTTGTTACTACTTTTTGACCTGTTATTCTTTGTACAACTTTATTGATTTTATGCCTTGTTATGATAATTAAATTAATTGGTACATATATTAATCCCATAAATAGAGGGAATAAAGGTATCATATAAACAAAGAAAATTATTAAAATACTTGCTGAAATTTCAGAATTGTATATTTCAAGGCCATTAAACATTACATGTTTATATATAACTAAAATACTTAATATAAACAAAAATACATTAAATGCTCTTAATAAAAGTGGTACTTTTGCTTTATTTGCACCTTTTACTGCTAAATTTTCTTCTACTAATTTGTTTAGTTCTTTAAACTTTTTGTTTGCTTCTTTTTCTTTTGGCATATTCTCTAATCTTCTATTTAATACTACTTTTTCTTTAGAGTCAAATACCCAATCATATACATATTTTTCAATGCTATCCATTTTATTTTCTAATTGTTTGTTTTTGCTGATTTCATAAAGGTAATTGTCTTTACCCATAGACTGTTTTATATCCAAAAGAATTATTTTTTTGTTTATTAAACTTAATATAACTGCTATGATGTCTCTTGCTAAAATTGTTCTACTTCCTTGGATACATCCGAGCAAGCATTGGATTGTATTTTTCAAATAATTCTTCTTCATTTAAATTGCTTATAGGATATTTTTTATCTTTTTCAAAAATTAACATTAAAATAACCCAATAAACAAATAAGCATACTGCAAAAATTATAATCTTTCCTGTAAAAGCATCTTTTTCTTCTTTGTTTTCTATAATTGCATTTTCATCTTCATATACCATTTCTTTAGCATCTATGTAAGAAAGTTTTTCTGCATATGGAATGTTACTATTATTAAATAATACTCTTGTTGCTACATATTGCCCTGGCTTAATATTTTCAACTTTAAAATTACTATGGCTATTGTCTATAATTTTTGATACTCCATTATATGGTCCATGAGCCCAAATATTGATTTCTTCTGTGTTTCCTGGTATGTAGATGTCTATATTTAATTTTTCTATTTCTACTTCCCAGCCGCCACCAATAAAGTTATAGTATAATTCTCCAATATCATTATGCTTTACACATAAATTATTAATTGTATAATCAATTCTAAATGTTTTTGTTGTGTCTTCTGATGGTGAATATACTTTTATTTGTTGCATATCATATTCTTTTGTAATTGTATATACATTATTATTTCCATTGTAAGCATAGTCTGTTTGAGTAAATTGGTTTTCTACTCCATTTTGCATTAAATATACACCTTTTACATCAATTCCAGTTCCATTATAAAAGCTATCGTCTATACTACTTTCTTGTTCAATTTCTTCAAATGTTGTATCTTCTAAGTTATATGGAATATTAATATAAATTCCATTATAGCTTCCATTGAATTTATATGTTAGTTCTTGCTCTATACTAACAGAACCATCTTGATTTATGGTTGCTTGTATGTCCATGTTTTCAATTTTATAGCTTTTTGCTTGTACAGTATTTTTAGATATGAATAGTATTACAATTGCAAATAAAATAATTCCTAATAATTTAACCTTTTTCTTCATATTTTCCCCTTTTACATATTAAAATTTTATGCTTCTCTTCTCCAGTAAAATAGATATTGTTGTGCAAGTCCTGCTAAAGTTCCAAATTTTTCTTGTGCTATTTTTTCAATTTGTTTTTTACTTATTTTTGTTTCATCTTTATTTTTGATATATAGTTCATTCATTACTCTTCTTACCCATACATCTATTGGAAACACTTCAAATCTTTTTAATGTTGAAAACAAAAGTATGCAATCTGCAACTTTTGGCCCTACTCCAGATAGTTTTAAAAGTTCTTCTCTTACTTCTAGTGTGTTAGGATTTTGCTGCATCTTATTTAAGTCTACTTGTTTTTCTAATATCATTTTTGTTGTTTCATATAACCTTATATCTCTAAAACCTAACCCTAAATTTCTATATTCTTCTACAGTAACATTTTTTAATTCTTCTGCAGTTGGAAATGTATAATAGTCTTTATTATTCCAAGTTATTTTTTTGCCATATTTTTTTGATAGCCTTTCAATTATTCCTTTGATTCTTGGTATATTGTTATTTGCAGATATTATAAATGAAATTATTGTTTCCCACAAATCTTGGTTTAAAATTCTTATTCCTTTTCCATATTCTATACTCATTTTCATATTTTCATCTATTTTTGATAGGTCTTGTTTGATTTTGCTATAGTCCCTTTTTAAATCAAAATATTCTTCTACTGTTTGTTGGATGTCTTTTTTAAATATGCCACTTATTGTCACATTTTTTCCTTCTTTTTTTACATTTGCTATATTTTGTTTAAAAATTCCTTCATAACTTCCGTCTTCTTGTTTATTCCAGCGGAAGCACTGCCCACATTCAAATATGTCCTTTAATTCAAATGAGTCTACGTTTTCTAATATTATTTTTTGTTCTTTCATTTTCTCTCCAAAATTTAAAAAATTGTTCAAATATATTATACTATATTTGGACAATTTTTTGTATAGGTTTTTAAACTTTTTTAAATCCTAGTCCTACCACTTCTCTTGAATTTGTTATAATAATAAAACTTTTAGGGTCTATTCTTCTTGCTTCCATTTTAACTCTTTCAATATCTCTTCTTGTTACTGCACACAGTAAAACTAATTTGTCTTCTCCCGTATACATCCCTTTTCCAAAAATTCCAGTAGTACCACGTTTTACTTTTTCACCAATCTTTTTTGCTATTTCTTCATTTTTGTCTGATATAATAAATAATAACTTAGTAAAATAAATTCCTTCAAATACAATATCTATCATCTTTCCCATTAAATAAATTGCAATTGCAGAATATAGACCTATTTCAATTTCTCTGAAAAAAATTACATTTAGTCCTACAATTCCAATATCCATAAAAATAATTGCTCTGCTCATACTAATTGTTGGTTTATACTCCTTAGCAATATAGCTTACTAAATCGCTTCCTCCTGTAGAGCCATTTACTTTTAGTATTATTGCTGTTCCGAAGTCCTATAATAATTCCTCCATATATGCAAGCTAAAAATCTATCATTTGTTAATGGTTCTAATTTATCTAATAAATCTATAAATATAGATAATGAAACTGTTCCAATTAGCGATTTTATAAAGAATTTTTTTCCTATTTTAAAAATGGCAAATAAAAATAATGGAGCATTTATAGCAAGAATTGTTGTTCCCATTGGTATGTTTAATAAATAATACACAACTGTTGCTAATCCTGATACTCCTCCTGATGATAATTGGTTTGGTAGTAAAAATAATGCTATTCCTGTTGCCATTACAAAGCTTCCTACAAGTATTCCAATGATTTCTACAATCATTGTTTTTATATTATTTTTTTGTTCTTTTTGCATAACAAATCACCTTTATAGCATTATTTGCATATATTGGCGATTTTATTCTTCTAAAAAATCATTATATGTTTTTGTAATTTCTATTTTTGACTTACCTTGTTTTATGCTTTCATCTTGTTTTAAGATTAAATCTACATCATATGTATCCTTTAACTTTAATATGTTTTCTTTTTTATGACCAATTACATTATTTGCATCTATTGGGTTTACAGTAACTTCTACTTCTTTTACTTTTACATTTAATTTTTTAATTTTTCCAACAATTGCATCATACCACAAGCTTGACTCTACAAGTTGTCTAAATGCTGGATGAAATGGTCCGAGCTAATACTTCACTTTTTTCACTTTCTGGATTAGAAATTTCGTCTGTGTTTTGCAAACCTATTCTTATAATTTCTATGTTTTTATCTGCAAACATTCTTACTAAATCTTTACAAACTTCAACTGCTTGTACTACTGTTAGTGGTTCGTATTTTCCATTTTTATAATCTTCTGCTAGTTTTGTTCCTTTTACTACTAATACTGGATAAATTCTTACCATTTTAGGTTTTAATTTTATTAATGATTTTGCAGTATTTATTTCATCAATTCTTGTACTTTCAGGAAGTCCTACCATCATTTGATGTCCAAGTTTAAATCCGTTCCACCTAATCATTTTAGATGCTTTTTTTACATCTTCAAAGGTATGTCCACGATTAGCTTTATTTAAAATGTAATTATTGGCAGATTGCACTCCAAGTTCAATTGTTTTTACTTTGTATTTTTTTAGTCTTTTTAAGGTTTCTTTATCTATTGCGTCTGGTCTTGTAGATATTCTAATTGATTCTACTTCTCCTTTTTCTATATATTCATATGCTAAAGATAGTAATTCTTCTTGCTTTTCTTTTTCAATTGCTGTAAAACTACCTCCATAAAATGCTATTTCGACTTGAGCATTTTCTGTTTTTATATTTTTTAAATGATTTTCTATGATTTTTCTTGCTTCTTCTTTGGTCATGTTCTTTTTTTGTCCACTAATTGATTTTTGATTACAAAATACACAATCATTTGGGCAACCAAAATGTGGTACAAATATTGGTATTATATACTGCTTTTTCATTATTTACCTCTTTTCTTCTAATGCTTTTTTTGCTGCATGCATTTGTGCTTCTTTTTTACTTTTACCTTTTCCTGTTGCTAAAATTTTCCCATTGCAACTTACTTGTGCTTCAAAACTTTTATTATGGTCTGGCCCTTTTTCTTTTATAATTTCATATTCTATTTTTACGTCTCCATGTTCTTGCAGTTTTTCTTGTAATACTGTTTTATAGTCTTTGTCTCCTACATGTTTTGTTGCTTTTTTTATTTCTTCTTTTAGATTATTTATGATAAAGTCTTCTGCCATGGCTATTCCGCCGTCTAAATAAATTGCTGCAATTACTGCCTCTACACTGTCTGCTAATATAGCTGGTCTATTTTCTCCTCCTGTTTTTCTTTCTGATTTTCCTAAATATAAGAATTTTCCAAAGTCATGTTGTTTTGCAACTTTATATAAACTTTTTTCACATACTACTGTTGCTCTAACTTTAGTCATTTCTCCTTCTTTTAATTCTGGATAAGTATTATACAAATATTTACTTGATATAAATTCAAGTATACTATCTCCTAAAAATTCTAATTTTTCATTACTTTCTACTTTGTTCTCATAGGCATATGATGTATGAGTTAATGCTGTTTTTAATAAGTTTTTATTTTTGAAGGTATACCCTATGCTTTCTTCTATTTTTTCCATTTTCTCACCTTTTTATAAATTTATTGTTTATATTATATACCTTTTTAGCAATTTTGCAAGTTTACCAAATATTTTTCTACAAAATGGTATATTTTTTTTTGCGATTTTTATAGACATTTTTAGCTAATTATTGTATAATAAATATGTATTATTTTAAGAAAAGGAAGATATTAAGTTATGCCTAATCCTAATGAGTATAGAAATTTATCTGAAGTATTTAGAGAATTGCAAGAAATGCAACATAATCCTCAACCTTCTGAACCTGTTAATAATATAGCAGAAAACAAAAAATATTTTAATTTTAACTCTCGTAATCCATACAAAAATCATGATTTGAAGCTTTCTCATATTATAATAGGTTGTGGTCTTTTAATTGTTGGACTAGCTGTGTTCTTTCCAAAGAATACTTCTTTTACTCAGAGTTATGCTAAAGAAGAAGAAATTTCTGAAATATCTGAGTATGAATTAAATCGTCATAGATTAAATATCCAAAACATTATTTCTGAAAATGCTAACATGGATCGTGTAAAAGAACAAGTAACTGAAGTACGTGATATAGAATTTGAAACAGAATATAATAATAATCCATCACTTCCAAAAAGTGAAGAAGTACTTTTGAGAGAAGGAACCATTGGAAAAGAAAATGTAACTGCAGTTAAGACATATGAAAATGGTAATTTTGTGGAAGAAATTATTTTAAGCAAAGAAAAAATATCAGATCCTGTTTCAAAAGTAATTGATATTGGTACATCTGAATTTTTAGCAAAGCATAAAGTACATATTGGAGATACAATGTATTTTGTATCTACCTCAAGTTTAAAAGAAACAACAGATTCTTCTTCTAAAGACGTTGCTGAAGTAAAAGAAAGTTTAGATGTTAAACTTTTAGAACTACCAAGTGAAGAATGGTGTAAAGTTTCTTATGATAATATTGAAGGATATGTTAAAACATCAAACTTAACTTCTGCTTCTACTACACCAAATATTGTTGAAAAAAATAGAATTCAAAGAATTTTAATTAAAGTAAATGAAGATATACAATTAAATAGGACAAGTGGTTTAAGTTTAAATGACTATAAGAAAATATTTACAAATCTTCCAAATGATAGTAATAAAATTTTTGAAAATAATTATACTGCATTTTATAATGCTGAAAAGAAGTATAATATTAATGGTATTTTCCTAGCTGCTATTGCAATTCATGAAAGTAATTGGGGTACCTCTGAAATTGCTGAAAATAAAAAGAATTTATTTGGATATGGTTCTTATGATTCAACTCCTTATACTTCTTCTTTTGAGTTTACAGATTATTCAGAAGGCATTGAAACAGTTGCTAAATCATTAGTAAAATATTATTTAAATCCGCCTGGTACAAAAATTTATGATGATGAAACTGCTTCTGCTTGGTATTACAATGGACCTACTTTAAGAGGTGTTAATACAAGATACGCATCTGACTCAGATTGGCATTCAAAAGTATTTAGCTATATGCAAACTTTGTATAATAGGCTTAGCGTATAAATGGAGGTTAATTAATGAAAAAAATTAAAATTAGAAATGAAAGACTTTTGTTTGTTATATTAATTATTGTTCTATTTTTTACTTGTATTTTACTTTATCAATTTGTATTTGTAAATATCTTTCAAAGGGATTCTTTTGCAAATGAAATGATAGAAATTGCAGATGAAAATGAAGAATCAATTTTTAATATTCAAAGAATATTACTATATAGCAGTGCAAATGCAATTGACAATTCTGAAAATAGGTCACTTCAAGATATGAGTATTTGCCAGTATTCTGATATTTCTATTTATATTGATAACACAAGTACAATTTCTGAATTAACAAATGAAAATACAGTAAAACAGTTATATATTGATGATATTGATATTACTACAAATTCTGATATAGGAAAAAAAGTTTTGAACTATAAAAATCCTTTAGATTTTGGAAAATACAAGTTGTTAAAAGATACTACTAATAACCGTATTGACTTTAATATAATTAATAATAATGAAGAAAATGAAAATAATGATTATAGTAATCCTACATTTTACACTGATTGCTCTAATCCAATTTCTTTAGGGTATTTGAATAAAGATATTGTTACAAATTATTCTGTATCTGAAAATTCATCAAGTATATCTTTTAATGGAAAAGTATTGCAAGAAGCAAATGTAAACATTGATGATATTAATTATAGTTTATCTTTTAAAATTCATATTGTTAATAATTTAAATCAAAAATTTTTGTATAATATGAAGCTAGATGTTGGATTAAATGATGATGATGGTGGTATTTATAAAGGATATGTTTATAGAGAAAAGAATACTTCTGGTAATGAATTTAGATTTTTTAAAGAGATTTAATTGTTAATTAAATCTCTTTTTTTATATTCTAGGAAAGTCTGAACAGTAACAATGAAAAAATATAATTATCAAGTAATATTATTGGGCTATTGACATATTCTTATATTAAATTTATAATAAAATCAAATAAAATATAAGGAGGTAAATACATGAAAAAGTATTTATGTGAGTTTATTGGAACTGCTGTTTTAGTTCTATTCGGCTGTGGAAGTGCAGCAATTGCAGGTGGTGCTTTAGGTACTCTAGGAATTGCTTTAGCATTTGGCTTATCTATTGTTGCTATGGCATATGTTATAGGAAATATTTCTGGTTGCCATATTAATCCTGCTGTGTCTTTAGCTATGCTAATCAATAAGAAAATGTCTGTTAAAGATTTCATATGTTATGTGATAGCTCAAGTTTTAGGAGCAATTGCAGGTATAGGAATTTTATATGCAGTTATGACATGTTGTAATTTAGATGTTGCTATGCAAGGTCTAGGTGCAAATGGATTTGATTCTTTATCAGGTGTTGGACTAAATATGCTTGGGGCTATTATTGTCGAAGTTGTTCTTACTTTTGTATTTATTTATACAATTTTAGGTGTAACTTCTGATGATAGTAAATCATCTGTTTCAGGAATTGTAATTGGTTTAACTTTAGCTTTCGTACATATTATGGGAATTCCATTAACTGGTACATCTGTAAATCCTGCAAGAAGTTTAGCACCAGCATTATTTGTAGGTGGAGAAGCTTTATCACAAGTTTGGGTATTTATTTTAGCTCCTCTTGTAGGTTCTGCATTAGCTGCTATTGTGTTTAAATTTTTAAATAAAGAAGAAGTAAAATAATTAAATATGCAAAATTAAAATTTTCTTAGCAATTTACATTGCTAAGAAAATTTTTTATTCCATTTTTTATTAGTATACAATTATTCTTGTTCCATATTGATTTTTCATAATATTATTGAACCACTCATAAAATTCAGTATTATCCCATCCAATGTGGTTACATCCAGCGGATGATGGTGTTCCTTTGCTATCAACATATCCATAATGTATTGCACGATGTGAACAATGTGGCTCTTGACCTTTGATTTCTACGTTATACATTGCTCCATTACAATTTGAACCACTTTGAGAAAATTGTATAAATGAATTTCCTCTACCACCATCATTTCCTGGTACTTTATATATAGCACCTAAATAAAATTCAAATCTATTATGTCCGCCTATTGTCGCTTTACCCGTAGAAGTATCACAATATTTTAATAATTTCCAAACTTTGTTTTCATTCTTTTTAAAAACATACATCCTTTGATTTGTTGTAGTTATAAGTACTAAGTAATTAGTAGCACTAATTCCTTTACTCTTACTTAATGTGTGTTTTACCAAATTAATACCTGGAGCACCTGTATAATAAGGTAATTTAGTTGCTGGAGCTGCTTCTGGATATTTATCATAATTTCCAGACATACATAGTTTTTCTGCATTATTAATGTATGATTCTACTTGTTGTTTAGTCCAGTTTTGATTTTTATTTATACCAAAGTAATATCCGCATACGTCTTCTTTGGCGGCATATCCTTTAATTGCGCCACTAAAATATGTTGTACTTTGTTTCATTCTGCTAATTACAGTTACTACACAAGTAGCTTTTTTTCCATTAGCAGTCTGTGCTGTTATTTTTGCTGTTCCTGCTGATTTAGCTTTAAGTCGTCCATGTTTGTCTACTTCTACAACAGATTTTTTTGATGATGACCAAGTTATTTTTTTACCTTTAGCATTACTTGGTTTTACAGTACATGTTAATGTTGCTACATTATAATGATCTTTGTCTAGCATTAATATTGTTCTATCTAGTTTAACTTTTTCTACTTCTACTTTATTATTTTTCGAACTAGTATCTGCACCATTATTGCTACTTGAATCTGTCGTACCTTCAGTTGGTTGAGTTGTACCATCACTTGTAGAAGAATCTTTTTGAGTACTACTACTTTCTCCATTTTCTTCATTTCCCTCTCCTTCTTCGGTTGATGAGGTAACTATTGTTCCTTCTGCATCATGTGCAACTTGGACAGATATTTTCCATATTGAAAATGCTCCAAATACTATTACACATCCTGCTATATATGGTATTATTAATTGCTTTACTTCTGCCTTTTCGTCTATTCCTCCTATCATAAACCTTATTCCTAAAATTCCTGCCATTACTACTGCTACTACTATTCCTATTGTTTCTAATATACCTGAAAATGTTTGTGAAAAAAGGCTTAAGCTTCCTTCTTCAAAAGGTGATATTGTATCTTTTTCTAAAAATCCTTCTGCATCTGAAACCATATCGTCTAAACTACTAATTGACATTTTGCTATCGTCTGTTCTTTCTGGATTATTGTAAATAATGTATTCGTCGTCGTTTGTCTGTTGTGCTTGATTTTCATATGCTGAATCATCTCTATTTCCTGTTTTATTTTTTAATTCTCCATTCATTTCTTCTCTAGCTGCCATAATTCGTTGTTGTGACTCTGATTGCATTGCATTGGTTCCACCTACTGTTATAATATAACTGTCTATTTTATTTATCCATTCTTGCAATTCCGTTTCTGTCATATTTGTAGGATTATAATCTCTATTTGTTATATAATCTAGTATTTCTGTTTGCAATAATTTTGCTTTTTCTTCATCTACTCCTGTTATAGATGGATCTGTTCCTGGCTCTGATGTATCTACTTCTTCTGCTTGTTGTATCGCAGTTAATAATTCTCTTGCCCTTTCTTGAGGTCCTGCTAAAGCAGTTGAATCCATAAATAATGTATCTTCATTAAGTCTTTCATATTCTGTTGGTCCATTTATCATTCTTTGTATATCTTCTTTTTTTAAATCTTTTTCATCTGTATTAATATACCTTTGATAGAAGTCAGTCCATGTTTCTCCACCTTCTTCTGCAAAAGTCAAGTACGGTATACTTAATATTATAATTAATGTCATTATTATAATTAATTTTATATATTTTTTCAAAATAATCACCTTCTTTTTCCGCTTTTGCTCTATTTTAATTTTATCATAAAAGTCTATTTTTTTCAACTTTAAAAGTAGGAAAACACTACATTAATTGCGTTTATAAATTTTAAAAATAAAATTACTTGAAAAATATTGACTATATATCAATATTTTGATAAAATATGTATATAATATTTATGGAGGTGTTTAGTATGCCAATTATTAGACCAAGTTCTGATTTAAGAAATAATTATAATGAAATTTCTACAATTTGCCATCAAACAAATAGTCCAGTATATATTACTAAAAATGGAGCAGGAGATTTAGCAGTAATGAGTATCGAATTATACGAACTTTTAACAGATAAGTATACTTTATATAAAGAATTAGAAAAAGGAATTAAGTCATTAGAAAATGACAAAAAATATTCATCAAAAGAAGTTTTTGACGAGTTAGATAAAATTTAAAAAAGAAAGAGGATTTGCCTTTGAAAAAATATAATATTGAATATTCAATGGAATCAAAGCAAGATTTAATAGATATAAAACGATACATGAAATATAATTTACAAGAGCCTAATACTGCTCAAAAGCTAATTGCAAAGATAAAAAAAGAAATAGATAGTTTAAAAGATAATCCAGAAATGTATTCTATTATAGATGATGATATAATCAAAAGCTTTAAAATTAGGAAACTAGTAATTGATAATTATATTGTTTTTTATAGAATAAATGATGAAAATATACAAATTGTAAGAGTTATGTATGGAAGAAGAAATTGGATAACATTATTATAAAATATAGTAATTTAAGGATAAAATATATGGATATAATTAAATTTGATTTAGATAAATTGAAAAAAGAACGAGATGGGTTTTCTTATTATATCTTAGGTTGAAGTTATGACTTAGAAGAAAATGGGGCTGAACAAGATTATGATATTGCGTTGGAATACTATAAAAAAGGTTATAATTTAGGTTATCCATTATGCAAATATTCTTTAGGAATTTCTTATGAATTAGGTTTAGGGAATGCACTACCAATAGATGAAGAAAAGGGACAGATAGAAATTATAGATTATCAGAACACTATTGGAGGCATTTGTCGTCTAGACTAGCCTCTGTAATATGCTTGAATAGTAGATTTTATAATGTTTGTAATTTTATTTTGTCACATTTTTGTCACATATAATTTAATTTTATATAACATTGTGTAATTTTGTATAACACGTTATAAAGTGTCACTCAAAATCACATTTGACAAATTCTTAAAATCTGTGTATAATAAAGATAGAAAATGAGAAACCGCAGAAATAGGTTACCACTTATAAAAAGTAATAACAACACATTCCTTTCGGTAAAGAGCAGAATGTGTTGTTATTTTATTCCTTATTTATTATTGAATTTACATATTGTATGTATATAATCGTTAATAAGGCTACGTTTATAGTTGCAGAAGCCATTAAGGCTATTATTAAAAATAGTATAAAACTCATAAACACCACCTCACTTTCTGATAGTAAAACTATCTAGTAAAGTGGCAACACAAATCTACTTTTATCTCATTTTCTATGATTTATACTATACAATATTTCTCTTTCTTTTTCAAGCGAACATTACAATTTTTTTATTATTTTGTTACATTTTTATAAATAATGATTAATTTTTTCGTCACATTTTTGTCACATATAAATTGAATAAAATACTGAAAACACTGAATTTTTACTTTTAATCAAAAAGCATTAAAAAAAAATCGTAAAACCATTGATATATCAGCACTTTTACGATTTTTATATGGAGGCGCCAATCGGAATCGAACCGATGATCAGAGTTTTGCAGACTCGTGCCTTACCGCTTGGCTATGGCGCCATTTTATTATTTTTAAAATTTGGAGCAGGTAGCGGGAATCGGACCCGCGAATTAACCTTGGCAAGGTTACATTTTACCACTAAATTATACCTGCATATTATACTCTATAAAATATATTCCTTTTTGGTTTTTTTATTCCTAAATGAACATTATTAATAATATCAAATTTATGCCATATTGTCAATAAATATGAATAAAATGTTTACTATAAATTTTTTTATGAATTCATATAGGGTAATTTCATAATTTATGAATTACCCTTTGAATTCTTTTTTGTTGTTTTTTTTAAATCCTCTGGTGGTGTCCATTTTTCTCCTTCTTTAGGTTTGTTCCATGAAATATAATTGCAAGAATCTGGATTATTTTCACAAATGTAATATTTTCTCCCCTTTTTTGTTTTTCTTACTTGCACTTTGCTTCCACATACTGGACAAGGAACTTCAATTGTTTCTATTATTGGCTTTGCGTTTTTACATTCTGGATATCCAGGGCATGCTAAAAATTTACCATATCTTCCATATTTATAAACCATCATTCTACCACATTTTTCACATTTTACGTCTGATACTTCATCTTCTAATTCTACATGTTCTAATTCTTTTTCTACTTTTTTTAATTCTTTTTCAAATGGTCCATAAAATTCTCTAATCATTTGCTTCCATTGTTCTTTTCCGATTAGCAATTTCGTCAAATTCATTTTCGATATTGGCAGTAAATTCTACATTAATTACATCTGTAAAATTTTCTGTTAGTAATTTATTAACAATTTTACCTAATTCAGTAGGTTCTAATTGTTTTTGTATTTTTTCTATATACCTTCTATCTAAAATAGTGGTAATTGTTGGAGAGTAAGTACTTGGTCTTCCTATTCCTTTTTCTTCTAAGGCTTTGACTAAACTTGCTTCTGTATATCGTGGAGGTGGCTCAGTAAAACTTTGTTTTGAATCTAATTTTTTTAAATTTAATTCTTCGTTTTCTTTCAAGTCTGGCAACATTCCTTCGCCTTCTTCTTGCTCTTTACCATCTGTGCCTTCTACATATAGAGTCATAAATCCTTTAAATTTAAGGTTTTGCCCATTTGCTCTAAATTGATATTCATTTGCGTTAATTGATACTGATATTGTATCATATATTGCAGTTGCCATTTGACTTGCCATAAATCTGTTATATATTAGTTTATATAATTTGTATTGATCTTTAGTTAAATATTCTTTAATGCTTTCTGGCTCTAATTCTGCATAAGTAGGTCTTATACCTTCATGAGCATCTTGTGCATCTTTATTTGTTTTGTAATATCTATTTTCGTAATAATTTTCTCCATATGTTGAAACAATATGCTCTTTAGCAGATTTTCTTGCTTCTTCTGAGATTCTAGTAGAGTCTGTTCTCATATATGTAATTAGACCTACTGTACCTTTTTCTGGTATTTTTATTCCTTCATATAACACTTGAGCAATTGACATTGTTTTCTTTAATGTGAATCCTAGTTTTCTAGAAGCTTCTTGTTGCATGGTGCTTGTTGTAAATGGTGGAGCTGGATTTTTCTTCTTTTCTCCTTTTTTTACTTCTTTTACAATATATTTTGCCTTGTTTAGGTCATTTAATATTTGTTGTATTTCTTTTTCTGAATGAATTTCTATTTTTTTATTTTCTTTTCCATAAAATTTTGCTTCAAATTCTTTTTTGGTTTTTTTATCTTGCAAATTGGCATATAAGTTCCAATATTCTTCTGGTTTAAAGTTTTCTATTTCTTCTTCTCTATCTACAATTAGTTTTACTGCAACAGATTGAACTCTTCCTGCAGATAAGCCTCTTTTTACTTTTTTCCATAATAATGGACTCATTTTGTATCCAACTATTCTGTCTAAAATACGCCTTGCTTGTTGTGCATCTACTAAGTTTATATCTATATTTCGTGGTTCTTTAATTGCTTTTTGCACTGCACTTTTGGTTATTTCATTAAAAGTTACTCTTGTTATTTTATTTTTTTCTTCATCTAAAATAGTGGCTAAATGCCAAGCAATAGCTTCTCCCTCACGGTCAGGGTCAGTTGCAATATAAATTTTTTTTGCTTGTTTTGCATCTTTTTTTAGTGCTTTTATTAAATCTCCTTTTCCCCTAATATTGATATACTCTGGCTCAAAATCGTTTTCAATATCAACACCTAGTTTAGATTTTGGTAAATCTCTAATATGTCCCATGGATGCTACTACTTTTGTATTTCCACCTAAAAATCTTTTTATTGTATTTGCTTTTGCTGGTGATTCCACTATTACTAATTTATCTGCCATGTAATCCTCCTTATATTTTGTTTTTTTATGTATTTTAGCCTAATTTACTACTTTTTGCAAGTATTTTTCAAAAAAATTTACTTTTAAATTAAAATAATTTTTTTTGAAAAGTCACTTAATACGTCTTCTACTGCAATTGGAGTTACTTCATTTTCTTTTAATAGATTTAAAAATTCTTCTATTCTTTTTTCATCATTTGATATATATTGTATTTTTTTATCTTCTGTTTTTATATTGTTTTCTATGTATTCTGTTTTAACTACTTTTATTCCAAATTTTGCTTTTTCTTGTTTAATTACATCATCTTCATTAATTATTTTGTAATATTCTAATTTAATTGGATGACATATACCTGCATCTTTTAATACTTCTTGCTCCATAAATGTACTATTGAAAAACACTCTCATAAATATCCTCCTTTGTTTGGTGCCACTTTTCTATAATACTACTATTTATAGCTATTTGCAAGAATTTTTCATCGCAAAATTTTCTATTCTTTTACATATTTCGACATTTTTATGCAAAATAAAATAAACAGAATCAATGTTTTCTGATCAAATATATTTTTTTGATAAAAAACTCTTGATTCTGCATAACATTATATTTGTTTTTCTTTTAGCATGCAATATAACTCTGTTAATGTTGCTGCATTGTAAGGGTTAACATATAAAATACTTAATATTCCAAATGTTAAAACTGATAAGAAATTCCAACCAAAAAATGACATATCTAATACAAATGTTTTCCATTTGTTTCCTTTCATCATTTGTTTTGATAGTTTAAATGCTTCTTTTCTTTTTATTTGAGGATTTTCTGCTAAAATGTATGGTATCATTCTATATTCATAGGTTTTTATTATTCCTCCTATTATTGTTAAATACCATAGAGCTGTATATATATTTCTTAGAAACATTGTTATTGCTATATTTAACCAACTATCTTTTTTAAAAACTTCTGCAATAATTCCTACTTTTGTGTTACTTCCGTTTCGTGCTGATAGAAAATATTTTTTTCCTCCTACAATAAGCGGATCTGCTATAAATATTGTAAATGCCAACGCAACAATAGCTGCTATACAAAGTAAAATTCCTAAGCCTGCTTTATTTATATTAAATGATGTAATTGCATCCCATATTTTGAATATATATTTTTGTGGTTTTAATGCACTATTTAAATTAGCTTCTACTGCTTCAAGAGCTTTTATTTGTGTATCATTAAGTGTTGCTGATATATTTGCTGGTATATCACCTGGTATTTTATATTCAAATTTAATAATGTAATTTGGATCCATAGAGTCTCTTTCATTCCATGTACCAACTATAGATGTTCCAAATTCTCCTGTAAGTAGTGCAATTAAAAAGCATACTACAACAGCTGTCCAATAATTTTTGTGTACTACTTGTTTTGCTTTGTATTTTAAATCTTTTCTATTCCACATTTTTTTCTCCTAAATACTGTTTTATACAATTATAAACTAAATTTTATTTCTTATCAAGTGAAAAAAAGCTTAAATTATATTTTTAATTTTGCTTGTAATTTTTATATTCTGGCATATATTTTTCTACATTCATTTTACCTGCTCTTGTGATTGAATTATAACCGTATTTGTCTTTTAGCTTGTCTATTACACTATCTAATTTTTCTTGCTTTTTTTCATTATTGTTTTGGAAAAATGATAGTTGCATTTCTCCTTCTTCTACTAAGCCATCAACTCTTAGGCCTACTAGCCTTATTGGTATTCCACTTATATACATTTGCGATAATAGTTCTTTTGCTTTTTTATAAATTTCTTTTGTGCTTGAAGTTTGGTTTAATAGTTTTCCTTGATGAGATGTATCTTTGAATTCGTTTGTTCTTAATTGAACATTTACAGTTGTTGCTTTCATGTTATATTTTCTTAATCTATAAGTTACTTGTTCTGTTAATGCTAATAATACTTCTTCTATTTTTTCGATGTTTGTAATGTTTTCCGGTAATGTTATTGAATTTCCTATTCCTTTTGGTTTTTCTTCTTTATAGTTTACTTCGGAATTGTCAATTCCATTGCTATATTCCCACATCATTATTCCATGTTTGCCAAATTTTTTTTCTAGAAAATCTTTATTTGTATGTGCTAAATCACCTATTGTTTTTATTTGTAAATTGTATAGTTTTGGTACTGTTTTTTTGCCTAACATAAATAGTTCTGAGACTGGCAATGGCCACATTTTTTGTGGAATTTCTTCTTTATATAATGTATGTATTTTATCTGGTTTTGTAAAATCTGATGCCATTTTTGCAAGTAATTTATTGTTTGCAACTCCTATATTGACTGTAAATCCTAATTCTTGTTTAACTCTTTTACTTATTTCTTTTGCTTTATTATATAAATCTTCCTTCATAAGATATTCTGTCATGTCTAAAAAACATTCATCTATACTAAATCTTTCTATTTTATCTGTGTATTGCAAAAGTAAATTGTAAAGATTATCTGAATATTGTTTATAAATTTTATAGTTAGATGGAAATACTTTTAAGCCTGGACATTTTATTCTTGCTTGGTAAATTGTTTCTGCTGTATTTATTCCACATTCTTTTGCCTTCATGCTTTTTGCTAATACTATTCCAGACCTTTTGGATTCATCTCCTCCTATAATTGCTGGTATTTCTCTTATATCTATTTTGCTTCCTTTTTTTAGCATTTCGACTGCTGTCCAACTTAAAAATGCATTGTTTACATCTATGTGTAATATCTGTTTTTCCATAATATCACCAGCTTTATTATAGAATTTTTGTTTGTAGTTGTCAATACTTATTTTATCTTTCTATTTTTCTTTTTTGCATTTTGTATATTATTTTTGATAAAAATGTTGTAGGTGCAAATTTTGCTCCAATTTTTGCAAGTTTTACATCTATTCCTGGAATGATATAAAATTTTCCTTGCTCTAATTTTTTTACTGCATATTCTGCAACTTTACTACTATCTGCTTCTCTCATATGAAATTTTACGTTTGCAACTTTATTAAAATTTGTTTTTACTGGACCTGGGCATAATATGCTAATTTTAATATTGGATTTTTCTTTTTTTAATTCTTCTCTAATTCCTTCTGATATTCTTACAATATATGATTTAGTAGCATAATATGTGGACATTAAAGGCCCTGGCAAAAATCCTGCAATTGATGCTACATTTAGAATTTTTCCTTCTCCTTTTGCTTTCATATCGATTAAATATAATTTCATTAAAATGTGATATGCCACTATATTTGTATTTATCATATCAAGTTCTTTATTTAATGATGTTTTTGTGAAGTTGCCACAATCTCCAAATCCTGCATTATTGATTAAAATATCCACATTTTGTACTTTTTGGTGGATTTCTTTGCAGTTTTCTGGAATTGACAGGTCTGATGCTATTACTTCTACATTTATTTTATAGCTATTTTGTAATTCTTTTGCTAGTTTTTCTAGTTCTTCTTTGCTTCTTGCAACAATTACTAAATCATATCCTTTTTTTGCAAATATTTTTGCAAATTCTTTTCCTATTCCAGAAGATGCACCTGTTATTAATACTTTCATATCAATATCACCTTTTTATTTTCTTTTAAATTTATTTAACACTATTCCTACAGTATGTACAATTTTTGTTGAATTATTATTAGCTATATTTTTTCCTAGTGCTTTTCCTCCTACTGTTAGTGCTGCTACTAATGCACTAAGTATAAATTGTAAATTAAAATTTAATCCAAATTGTTCTGTAATTTTTATTGATATTAATGCACTAATTGCTCCACTTAATACTCCGCAAATATCTCCGAATTACATCTGCACAAATATTTGCAACTTTTGGTGCGTTTCTTATTAATTTAATGGAGTCCTTTGAACCTTTTACTTTTTTGGTTGCTTTTGCATGAAATTCGTTTTCGTCTGCAACTGTTACTGCAACACCGATTATATCAAAAAATATTCCTATTAAAATTACTATTATTAGAATTATAATAGCTGGTATTAAATTTAAATTTGCTACACCATTTGTTGATATGAATGAAAAAATAATAGATAATACAAAAGTTATACTAAATACTTGTATAAACCACTGTAATTCTTTATTTTTTTGTTTTGTTTCCATTTTTTCTCCTTTTTTTATATTCTAGGACCGTCAGAATTAGAAAATGATAGACTTTTCGTAGAAGATAATTATGCGAAATTTCAAACAAAGTGATAGGTAAATCTCCTATCACTTTGCATTGTTTCGGTTATTAGATGGTAAAAGTCTAAGTAAATTTTACAGTTTAGGTCTGGTTGAATTTCTCTATTTCCCACTTAGCATTACTGCTAGAGTCGTTTCCGTTTAAGGGAAAAATCTATTTTTATTTAAAATAGACACCAGATCGCCACTTAAATCTGTACCTTAATCCCTAGACTTTACTTGCTATTTTTCATAGCAAACATTCTAGAAGTTTTCCTTGACATACTTTTATAACTTTATTAGTCTTTTTTGCAAAAGCAATTTCATAATCTCATAATATAATTAATTTGGCCAAATTTTATTATATTATTAGTAAGATATTCCCAATACTTTCACTCAAGACAGGCTACTCTATGTGTTTTGTGTCTTGGCACTCAACATAGGTTTCACTTAAAACTTTAATAGTTTAAGCCTCCACGAAACCAGGGATTCTTATATATGCCATTACATAATACCCTAATTTCTTTACTCCCTGAATACACACAAAACTGGCATTTCGCGCATAAACAAGAAACTTCAACGATGTGCCCTTTAGTGGATTTTTAGCCCCACCCTCATAAAGCTTGTATGACTAGAATAATGCACCACCGATATATATTATACCTTTTTTGGATAAATATTCCAATTTTAGTTTTAGTTTGAAAGTTATTTTGAATTTCTTGATTTTACTTTTATTCTTCTTCTTTCTTAATTTTCCTTTTGTTTTCTTCTGATTTCTCGTGTTTTTATTTTATATGTTTCTTTATTTCCTCATATATTTCTTCATGTATGTCTTCAATTGTTCTTATTTTTCCTTCTTTTACACATTTGACTTCATACCAATTATAGTCTTTTGCTACTTCACATGCAGCATTATAGCTATCTATTAAATGTCCTTTATCTCTTTCATGAATATCTTTTTTATTATTATGTGTAAATTTGTTTTCTCTATTCTTTATTAATTCTAAAGATTTTTCAACTGGCATGTTTAAAAAGAAAACTTCTGTTGGAACTGGTAATCCATATAAATTAAATTCAAAATCCCATAGCCAATCTAAAAATTTTTTTCTTTCTTGTTTATTTTCTATTTTTCCTGCTTGGTGTACCATGTTAGCTGTTGTATATCTATCTGCTAGAATAATTCCTCCATTTTCATAATAGTCTTTGTAGCTGGTTTGATATGTTGCATATCTGTCTGCTGCATAAAATGTTGATGCAATGTATGGACTTATTTTTTTGGCATCTTCTCCAAATTCTCCTGATAAATACATTTTTACTAGTGATGAGCTTGGGCTACTGTAATTTGGAAAACTTACAACTTTATAGTCTATTTTATCTTTTGAGAGTCTTTCTTTTAATTGATTAAATTGTGTTTGTTTTCCACTACCATCTGTTCCATCTATTACAAATAATTTTCCCATTTTTAACTCCTTTTATTTTTCTTCTTCTTTTTTGTTTTCTTGTTTATCTTTTTCTTGTTTGTTTGCTAACATTTTATTTATTGATTTTAAAATATCATCTGAATTTTCATCAAATTCATCTTTTACTAAATTAAACATTATGCGTTCTCCTTTCGGTTTTATTATACTATTTTACTTTTTTAAATTCAATATATTATTTATTAATTATATATAAGTTTAATATATTTTTTATTAATAACTCCCAGCTACATAACAGAGTGTAATAAAAACTCATATAATATTTTTTATAACTGCGTAAGCGACCAAACGAAACGAAGTGTAGTGCGATTGGAGCAACTTACATTTTTATTTTTTATTATGGAAGTTGCGACATACAAAGTTATAAAAAATATTATATGAGTTTTTTAACAGTATGTAATTTGCTAGTTCCCCGAATTATTATTAATAAAAAATATATTAAACTTTTTATAATATTAAATTTTAATTTTTAAATTTATAATACTTGCTTGATATGGTTAATTTTGTAACCTTCTTTTTTTAAATATACTTCTATAACATCGATACGAATTGCTATATTTTCTATTTTGTTTTTATATATATAATATCTAATAGCCAATTTCATATGTTTTTGTTTATCTTTATCAACCGCTTCTATTGGATTACCATATTTAAAATTTGAACGAGTTTTTACTTCAATAAATACTAACTCTTTTTTGCTTTTATCATTTGCAATAATGTCTATTTCTCCTTGTCTACATAAAAAATTTCTTTTTATTATTTTATAATTATTTTCTTCTAAATATTTACATACCAAATTTTCACCCCAGATGCCTATTTCTCTTTTAAAATACATGTATATCCTCCTTCTACTTTTCTAATATTTCCGTTTAATTCTAACATGAGTAATATATTGTTTATTTCTGAAATGTTCTTGTTTAATTTTTTATAAATTTCATTTACTGTTATTGGAGCTTCTGTTATTAGCTCATATACTTCTTGATATTTTTTGTCACATATTTTTTTATGTTTTAATTTTGTATTTTGACTGCTTTGTTCTTTATGTTTCTGCTCTTTTGGTATTTCTTTGTATTTTAAAAATGGGAATTCTTTTATTATATCTTTGGTTTGAGTTACTATTTTTGCACCTTTTTTTATTAGTCTATTTGTTCCTATCCCATGAGAATCTTCTATGCTATGTGGTATTGCAAAAACTACTTTACCTTGCTTTTTAGCAAATTTTGCAGTAACACTTGTTCCACTTCTATGAGCTGCCTCTATAACTAAAACTCCGAAGTGCTAAACCACTTACAATGCGATTTCTTTCTAAGAATTTTTTTGATTCTGCTACTTCATATGGCATATATTCTGTTATGATTAGTCCTTGGTTTTCTATTATTTTATGATATAGTTCTAAATTTTTTTGAGGATATATGTTATTTAATCCACATGGCAATACTGCTATTGTTTTACCTTTTTCTTGTAGTGTAGTTTTGTGTGCTACTGAATCAATTCCAAGTGCCATACCACTTGCAATGGTAATTTGTTGATATACTAATTCTTTTGTGAATTTTTTGGTAAGCTCAATTCCATTTTGAGTACATGTTCTTGAACCTATAATTGAAATAATATTATTTTTTAATAATTCTACATTTCCTTCGCAGTATAGTTGTTTGGGTGGATTTGGTATTTTTCTTAATTGCTCTGGATATTTATTATCTTTTATTGTTATAATTTCTAATATTATCACCTCGTTTAATTTTTAGTATTTTTTCAAGTATTTTATTTTTACTATAATAATAAAACGATATTTAATTTATAATTTTAAAATGTTTATTTTTTATATATGTAATATTAATGTTGATATATTGAAATATACTAATACAGATAATGTATCAACTATTGTTGTAATTAAAGGTGCTGCCATTATAGCAGGGTCACATTTTATTTTTCTAGCAAGCATTGGCAATATACAACCTAATAATTTTGCTATCATAACTGTACAAATAAGTGTAACACTTACTACTATTGCTATTTTTACATCATGATATTGTAATATAATTCTTATAGAATTAGCTATTGCTAGGACTGTTCCTACTATAATTGACACTCTTAATTCTTTCCATATAGTTTTAAAAATATCTTTTGTAGTAATTTCATTCATTGCTAATCCTCTAATTATAAGAGTAGATGTCTGAGAACCACAATTTCCACCTGTATCCATTATCATAGGAATAAATGCTACTAATAAAGGTAATGTTGAAATAGCAGCTTCAAAATTTTCTATAACTTGACCTGTAAGTGCTGCTGAAATCATTAGTATTAATAGCCATATTATTCTATTTTTTGCATGTTTGAACACACTTGTTTTTAAATAGGTTTCTTCTCCATCATCTGGCGTAATAGCTGCCATCTTCTCGAAATCTTCTAATGTTTCTTCTTGAATTACATCTATTGCATCATCTATTGTTATAATACCTACAAGTCTATTTTCTTGGTCTACAACTGGTAATGCTATATAGTTGTATTTATCAAACATTCTTGTGACTTCTTCTTGGTCTTCTAAAGTATTAATTTTAACTACATTTGTGTCCATAATATCTTTTATAAAGCTGTCCCTGTCTGCAATTAAAAGATCTTTTATATCAACTACTCCTAATAGTTTTCTGTCTGATGTTACTACATAACAATTATATACTGTTTCTTTTTTTAATTCTTTTCTTTTTATAAATTTAAATGCGTCATCAACTGTCATATTTTCTTTTAAATCTATAAATTCTGTTGTCATAAGTGTTCCTGCTGTATCATCTGGATATTTTAAAAGTTCGTTTATTATTTTTCTATTTTCTGCTTTTGTGTTTGTTAATATTCTTTTTACTACATTAGATGGCATTTCTTCTATTAAATCAACAGCATCATCCATATAAATTTCATTCATAACATTTTTTATTTCTGTATCTGTTAAATAGTTTATCAATTTTTCTTGATCATCATGGTTTAGCTCTACAAATACTTCTGCAGCTTTTTCTTTACTTAATAATCTATATATCATTATTATTTTATCTTCATCTATGTTTTCTATAATACTCGGGAAATCAGCACTGTTAATACTTTTTAATGTTTCTCTTAATTCTTTTATTTGTTTGTTTTTAATTAAATTTGTTAAGTTTTCAATAACTTTTTCTAAATCCATGCTAAATCCCCCAATTTTTACATTTTTGTTGATGTCTGTAATGATATTTATGTAAATTCTCAACATTTTTATTATATATTAGTTTTTTCATAAAGTCAATTAAATTTATTGTTGAGGGATTTTTATTTTACCTTTTATACCAATATTTTCTATCTAAGCTTCTATATTGAATTGCCTCTACTAAATGTCTTTCTTCGATTGTTGTAGATTCTTCTAAATCTGCTATTGTTCTTGCTACTTTTAAGATTCTATTATAAGCTCTAGTACTTAATTCTAATTTATCAAATGCTATTTCTAATATTTTTTTGCTTTTGCTATTAAGTTTGCAATATTCTTCCATTAATTTTGGTGTTAATTCTGAATTGGAATATATACTATATTTTTGGTATCTTTCTTTTTGTATTTGTCTTGCTATATCTACTCTTTTTTTTATTTCTTTTGATGTTTCTGCCTTTTGGTCTTTTTCAAATTGTTTATATTTTATTTGGTTTACTTCAATATGAATATCTATTCTGTCTAAAAGTGGTCCACTAATTTTATTAATGTATTTTTTTATTTGTTCTGGTTTACAATTACACTTTTTGTCTATACTTCCATAATATCCACATTGACACGGATTCATACTAGCAACTAGCATAAATTTACAAGGATATTTTATAGTTGTGTTTAACCTACTAATTGTTACTTCTCTGTCTTCTAATGGTATGCGCAATGCTTCTAGAGCATTTCGGTTAAATTCTGGAAATTCATCTAAGAATAAAACTCCTAAATGTGATAAACTAATTTCTCCGTGGTTTTGGATTTTTACCTCCTCCTACTAATGATACAGGTGTTATTGTATGATGTGGACTTAAAAATGGTCTGTTGCATATATATGGATTTTCTTCTGAAGTTAATCCTGATATACTATAAATTTGAGTAACTTCTAAGATTTCATCTAATGACATGTCTGGTAAAATTGTAACTATTCTTTTGGCTAACATTGTTTTGCCTGAACCTGGAGGTCCGAATTAACAAGCAATTGTGTCCGACCAGCTGCTGCAATTTCTAATGCTCTTTTAGCATTTTCTTGCCCTTTTACATCTGCAAAGTCTATTTCATACTTTTTATTGTTTTCTAAATTGATTTTATTGTTATATTCTAAAATTTCTTTTTTACCATTTAAGTACTGTACTACATCGTTTAAATTATTTACTGGCAATATTTTTATGTCTTTTAATATTTTTACTTCTTCTATGTTACTTTTTGGTAAGATAATTCTTTTTATTCCTAATTTTTTTGCCTCTATGCAAATTGGTAAAATTCCATTTATTTTTTCTACATTTCCATTTAATGATAATTCACCTATGAAAATAGTTTCTTCTAATATTTTTTCTAAATTTGGATTTCTTACATCTTTATTGGCAATTAAAATTCCTATTGCTATTGGTAAGTCAAATTTTGATCCTTCTTTTCTTGTATTTGCTGGAGATAAATTTACAATTATTTTTCTGCTTAAGAATTCTATATTGCAATTTTTGATTGCTGCTCTTACTCTTTCTTTTGATTCTTTTACACTTGTGTCTGGCAAGCCTACTATTTGAAAATCTGGGATTCCATTTGAAATGTCTACTTGAATTGATACTAAGTACCCATCTAAGCCTTGTAATGCCATGCTTTTTGTAATTGATACCATTTTTTCCTTTCTACTTATATAGTTCAAATATCTGAGGTCATAAATGTGGGGATAAAATTTAGAATTTAAAGGGGACATTTTCCTTTATTACTATGATTATTAAAATATATTTTTTAGGGGATTGGTAATTTTTTTAAGAATTTAAATTTATAAAATTCAGATTCTAATAAATTATGACCTCAGATATTTAAACTATATAAGATTTAATTTGTTTTTCTTTTTTTGGAATTTTTTAAGATTTTTAATTTTTAGAATATAATTTTATTTGAATTTTGATTAAAACAATTTTATTATAAACTAATTTCCATTTTTTGTCAATAGTTTTTTTGGAAATTTTTGTGATTTTTGTTTTTGGTACTTAAAATCTACTATTATAGATTATCTAAATTTAAATGATTTTTCGCTTGGTTTTCACAATTATTGTGATATTATTTTGTTATATTATTATTTTTTAATTATGACTGTCAATAATTTTTGAAAATTTCACTAAAAAATAAGATTATTTTATTAGCGAAAATTTCACGTATGTATAAACTTGAGTTTGTCCGCTCGCCGCGGAGGCAGGCTCAAGATTTATTTTTTTGTTTTAAAATTAAATATATTGTTAGATTTTGCACGCATTCCAATTTTTTTTACTTAAATAAATCTCGACTTTTGTTTTAGGTGGTAAATTTCTATCCATAACTTGAAATTTACTATTGTTAATAGAAAATACTCCAGCATTATCAATAGTCCTTTCAAATCTAACACATAAAAGTTCATCTAAATTATATCTTTTTGGTAGCTTTAAAAACATAACTTTTTTACTACTAGCTTCTACAGCAAATTTAGCATTATATTTAGGAATATAGTCTATGAAAAAATTATTTGCTTCATCAATAGTTTTAATATGATTAATTCTAAATTCTGTAAGAAGTCTACTTTGAAGAGTTTCCCATAATCTTTCTATTCTTCCTTTTGCCTGAGGAGAACTAGCAGGAAACATTTCAATGCCAAGATCTTCAACAATTCTACCAAATTGAGTAATACCTTTTTGGCGACCATTTAGCTGCTCTTCAATAGTTATATGGTCGTCAACTTTTTTTGGCGGAAAAAACACACTATATTTATCAGGATAAAGAGAGATAGGTATTCCGTAATTTTCTAAGGTTTGTCTTAATACTTCTAGGTAACCAAGTAAACATTCATTTTTGCACATATACAGACCAGTGATTTTACCAGTTGCATCATCTATGAAACCATGAATAGAATATTTATTACCATCTTCAAACCAATCAAAAGGAGTACCATCAGCTTGTAACATCATACCTTCACATTCTTTACGTTTTCTTCTATGATGTAACTTAGTTTTACGATGTTTTTTAGGGCTTTTTATGCCAGCATTATGCAAAATATTGTAAAGTGCAGAATATGATATATCAATATTTTCACGTTCTTTTAAAAGTTCTTGAAAATGTTTAAAATTTGATATTTCATATTCATAAGAGCTTCTAAGTTCTAATATTTTTTTTCTTGTTTCATCTGATATTGTATTTTTAGGTTTTCTGCCACGATTTCCATGTTGAATGGATTTAACGCCGTTTTCTTTAACCTCCTTTTTTATTTAATTCATAATCTCTTATTTCAAAAGATACATTTTTACCTTGTTTATTTAATGTCATTAAAAGTATATCATAAAAAGGTATTTTCCTATTCCTCGTAAAGGATTTTTGATATTTTTTATTATCTATTCTACACTTTTTCCTAGTTTCATTATCATAAATAAATTTTCGTAAAATATTATACATATATTTTATTTCTTTTTTCATTTGTACCCCCTGCCTAAATTATATCAAAAAAGAAGAAATTTTGCAGTATATAAAACTTCTTCTTTTTCTTAAGTTGTTGACATTGAGCCTAGCTAGGGGTTTTAGTTAACCAAAAAGCAAAATATTTAGTGAAAAAACTAAAATATTTTGCTTTTGATTATTTATTTTATTATATTTAAATTCATAGCATAATCAAATGGTATCTTTTCAAATCTTTTAGTTTTTTTCCATCCTTCCTCTCTATGTGACAATTCAGATATCTCTGTCACACTTTTATTCTTTAGTATTTTTATTATCGTATCAATTATTTCTATTTCTTCATCTCTTAATTGACTTAAATCAAAATTCTTATTACTTATAATTTTAGTTGTAGTACCATTTTCATTTTCATAATATTCTTTCGAATATTTATCGCTTATAAAAGATATATCATTATATTCTTTTTCAATTATTGTTGGTCCAAATTTTTCATGTTCATATGTTAATCCCGTAATAGAAATTCCTCTTTGATTGAAAGATAAAGAATCTATAAACCATAAATATTTATTCATACTGGTAATAGTTAAATTTGTTACTTTACTAGCTATATATGAAATTATGTTCTCAACTAATTCCAAATCAAATTCTTTATAACCATTATATATATCTGGTTTTCTATTTAATTTCATATTTATACAATTTTTAAATACATTCCTTACATTTTTTAATATTGAATTCGTTTCTATTTTTTGTGACATTATTTTTTCATATGTTTTTTCATTAATATTTGCTTTTTCTAAAGCTTCTTTTACTTTTTCTATAAATTTGTCATTATTTTCTATTAATAGTTTTATATAATCGCTTTGAGATTTTGTTGGCACTCCACCTCTTTCATATCTATTAATAGTCATTTTTCCAAAGCCAAGAATTGCAGTTAATTCTCTTTGTGATATATTATATTTATTTCTTAAATCAATAATATCTTGTGGTTTAACTATGTCTGCTTTTTCTCTATATAATTCATATATTCTTTTGTTATTCTTATTTTCAATTTCATTTATATATAAATCTTGATGGCATTCTTTGCATACAGCTACATTTTCGTATGTGTTTATTTTTATTCCTCTAAATTCTTTTATATCTCTTTTTTCTATTTCATATTCTACTTCTTTTCTACAATATGGACAATATACTTTCATTTTAATTCACCTCATCATATTTACCAAATTCATGTACCGATAAACAAACTGACTTTTCTGTATTTTCTATTCTAATTTTAATGTACAATTTAGTGTCTTCGAATATAGGATCAAATTTAAATATCCACCCCTGATATTGCGGATCTCTGTCTTTTTCTGGACCTGAAAAGCAATCATCTACTGAAAGACCTCTTATAATGTCTTTAATGTCTTCATCATTTAAACCATATTCTCTCATGAACTCTATATTCTTTGGCCTTCTTCTTATTATAAACTTATCACCATTATTGTCACTATCTACAATTTTTTTGATTTTGAGTAAATATTGACTTTGTATTTTACCTCCTATGGTATTCATTCTATGCCATCCCCTTTATCAATGTGCCACTTTTTGATGGCAATTATATTGTAGCATGAATATTATAGTAAGTCAATAACTAGAACTATTATTTTTATTTTTTCTGTAATTTTATTATTTATTCATTGTTATAATACAAATTTTTATTTATAAAATTATAAAGTGCAATTTTTGCACTTTAAATTACACTTAAAAATATATTCTATAATTCATTATCAAACTTTATATAGGAGCATAAAATTCAAATACCTCTGTCTTTAAGTTAAAATATAGGTTTTTAAATGCTTTATCATCGCCTTCGAAGAATGATGGAGCTTCACCTTTAATTAGTCCATATAAAGTTGTTATTCTTTGTTGGCCATCTAGGATTAGTTTTACAGATTTATTTGCTTGATCAATATTTCCTCTTGTATATGATTCATCTGCTTCAGTTGTCCAAATTAATATTCCACCTATTGGATAGCCTTTATATAAAGAATTTGCCAATTTTTTTACTTGTTCTCTATTCCATACATATCCTCTTTGAAATTCTGGTAAAGCATATTGTTTTGCATCAATTTGTGCTAAAATATCAATAATTTTCATTTTTAACTCCTATTCTTTAAATATTTTATCTAAATCTTCCTCAAGTGTTCCTGCTTGTGATGATGGTAGTGTATCAAATAATTTAAAATGTTTTGAGCTTATTTTTATATCTTTATTTTTACTAAATCCTAATATGTAATGAGTTGCTATCATATAAATAATTTCTGTCGGTGCACATCCATATACTTGATTTTCAAAAATATGTTTTAATCTTTCATCCTCGTTTGGATATAATTCAATTATTTTTTTACTACGATATAATCTTTTTACTATTTCTGTAATATATAATCCTGATTTCATATATAAATCAATAAATGTAGCATTAGGATCATCAAAACAATTTGGATTTTCTTCTTCTAAGTAATCTACCATTTGCTTAACTACTTTTTTAGGTGTGTATATTTGATTTGTTCTTTGTGGTGGAATATAGTCAAATATATCTTCTTTAGCATCTTCTTCAAAGTAATCCGCAAGTTCATCCCTCTTTCTTAAAAATTCTTTTACAGAATCATTAAATACAATTGGTTCAAATAAATTTCCATCAAAATGTTTCATTTTATTTTCATTTTCTGGGTCAGGATACTCTCCTCCATCTCTTAAAAATTTAAAGTCTTCTACTGTAATTCCTGTAACTTCTAGAAAAACTTCTGCTGGAATTATCTTATCAAAATTTTCAAGTGTTGTTTCGTCATTTCCATATCCCATAAGAAATGATGGTATTGTTCTAGAAAATCCTCTTAAATGATTTCTTACTTGTTCTTCTATTCCCTCTTTTTCTTTTCTTTTTATATCTTTTTCAGTTACTTCTACTGCAGTTTTTTCACCATTTTCTGTAATTGTATGAATTGCATTTAAAATATTTTTTTCAAACTCTTTGTTATTTTGTTTTTGTTTTTCATCATAATCAGAATTTATTTTTTCTATTTCATTGTATCGTTCTTCTTCTTCAGCAATTTCAAGTGCGTTTTCTCTATCTGCTTCAATAAGATTTCTATTAATGTTATATTCTCCAAAATGCCTTTCTATTTCTCTATCTGCTTCTCTATTTATTGTTTTAGTTATTTCATTTTGTGCAGATTTTGACATATCATTTCCATAATTTTCTTTTGCAGTATTAACTATTTCATCTGTATTGGAATGTATTATTTCTTTTAATTGCTTTAATGTGTCTTCTTTTGAATTGTTATTTAATTCATTATTAGATATAACAGAATATATGCTTTCCTCCGTATCAGCATATATTTTTTCTCCAAATATTTCATTTGCTGTTCCAATTATATTGCCATCTGGAATATCAACTTCTCCATTATCGTTAATATTAAGCTCGTCCCTAGTTTTTTCATTAACTGATGTTGGTTCCTTAACTGGTTCAAGTTTATCAATAATATTCTTCACCACTGATGGTGCTGAAAATATACCACTAATATTTTGAAATAAAAAGTTGCTCATAAAACCACGTTTTACTACCTCTTTTGCATGGATAGCTCTAGGTATTGAAAGTACTTTCTCAGCATCTAGTTCAATCATCTCTCCATTTTCGTCTTCTCCATAAACTGGAAAGAAATTAAGTAACTCTTTTATATGTTTTTTTCTAGTTTCAGTATCGCCTCTACCATTAACTGTATCCTCACTTAGTCCGTTTGCAAATTGTTCAAATATATCTAGTGTTCTCGCTGGATCAAAATCGAAAACATATGCATTTTCTTTTCTATATGGTTCTCCATCAATATTAAATAAACATGGATTTTGTGCTCTAAATGCTGCCTGCATATATAGTGCTGGACTTTGCATATTAGATAGCATTATTACACCTGTCCATTCAGGAATTGTAATTCCTGTTGTCAATTGACCTACTGAAATAGTAATCGTTTTAGGATTATTTGCTATGGCTTTAACAACTTTATCATATGACTTTTTTATTGTTTTATCCATTGTTGTATCATTTATTTCTTCATCATTGTCATTTATTTCTCCATCTCCTGCTGCAAGAACTATTTCATATTCCTTAAATAGCTCGTGGCTCTTTAATTTCTTTGCTAATGCTTTTGCACTCGAAACATACTTTAATATCCATAAAGTATGTTTTAGTTCATTTCTTAATTCTTCTGTAGAAAAAGGAAATTTAGTCTGAGTTGTTAGAGCATCTAAAAATTTATCTACATCTTTATCATGTATAAAATTTCCACTCTCATTTGTCATAAAAAACTCATTTAAGTCAAATGCATAAGCCTCATTATCTCCATCATTATCAAAATCTTCTCCCTGAACTACTTTTTCGAGTACAATATCTGACATTTTATATGTTAATAGATTTAATTTAGGAAGATTCTCATATGGATTTTCATATTCACTTTCATTATTCCAATCTCTTTTTGCTTGTTGTTCATCTGCATAAGTCCAATTACAAATAGCATCCCTCTCAAATTTATCATTAGCTAAAGCCTTAAATGGTGTACCTGATAAATGAAGTGTATACTTACGATGAATATGGTCAAATGCTACATCAGTTTTATATGTGTCAACTCCTTCATGAGCTTCATCTATAATTAGAATATCCCATTCAAGATTTGCTACTTCTTCTAGTTTGTCATACTCTCCTCCAAAAAATTTTGAACCTTTTAAATCTTGTAAAGACACAAATTCTATACATCCTTTATGTTCTTTATCATTTACATGATTTAGATATTCTTCTCTCGACACAACATATTTTTTATTTTTTAAGCTATCTGTATTGCTAACAAAATAATAGCCTGATTTCGTTCCTAAAAATTTTTCATAATCTTGATACCATGAATTTGCTATAGCAGGTCTATTAGTTACAATTAAAACTTTTTCGGCATTAAGTGCTTTACATAAATCATATGTTGTCAATGTCTTACCAAAACGTGGTTTAGCATTCCATAGAACTTCTGGACTCTTTTCCTTGTTTTTATCAAAGTAATTTAATGTATTTGTTACAAATTCACTTTGTTCTTTTCTTAAAATATAAGGCATTGCCTCTGCTAAAGATTCCATTATTCCTCTATCAGCCTTAAATCTCCAAAATAATTTTTGTGATTTTTCTCCACTTATTTGAAACCACTCAGGGCAACCTTCATCATCAGGTTCTGGATCTTTTCTTTTTATATCGTTTTTTGTCAAATATATATGAAACTCTTTATCAGTAAATGTTTCTCCTGAACCGTCAGAAAAACGTGCTTCCTCTGCCCATTCTTTATTATATTTAATATTAGCAGTTTTTGTTTGTTCCTTAATACGTGTATCTACATCTCTTTCTGTATATCCAATTTTAGTCCACCCTTCATGATAAATAACTCCAGGTGTTGTATAGGCATAACACATTGGTATAACTTTTTTAGTAGTTATTATGGAAACTAAATAAATAAAAACGTCGCAATTTTTCATGGCACTTTGTGCCGAGCGAAGCGACGGAATGGAGGTTATTATGATGAATTTTAGAGAAGTAAACGATAATGATATTTTAAAAGAATGGTTAGAATATAGAGAGGAAACAGCTTTTTGTGAGTTGTCCTCTCAGGATAAAAAATATTGTATATGTTTTGATGAAATATCTGAAAAGATATTGAAAAATATTCCTAATCAAAATAAGAAATTTGTTCAGAAACAACTAGACGAGCTTGATAAAAATTTTATGGATTATCTTATTTATTGGAATGAAAAATATTATAGGAATGGATTTGTTGATGGTTCACAGATTGTTATGGGATGTTTTGAGGAATAGATAAAAGAGAAGGTTCATTTCCTTCTCTTTTAAAAATTTATATTACATATTCACAAATAAAATTTATGCTGTCTTCAAATCTTTTTTTAAATGACTTTAATTGATTCAACGAATATTTACTAGCATGTCCATGGGTACCATTACTTAGCTCATTAATTAAACTCACTGTATTTTCAATATTTTCATTTGTAAATTCTACAATCAATGAATTATCTATTCCTTTTTTATGCATTGCATATTTTATTTTTTCTTTTCTAGTTGGTGTTCCATAGTTTGTTTTTTCACATTGTGGATTTTCAGAAACAACATCATTGTCTTTTATTCCATCATCTATTAAAACCTTTAATATTTCCCTAATACTTGTACAAAAATGTCTAGCGACTTCAGGATTATTTGGATTTAAAGAAAATAATGCGCCTTTCCATCTCTCATCAAGATCTGCCGAAATATTAATTAGTTTTGACGAAATATTTGATTTATCAATCTCTACATCGTAATTTTCGACTTCTTCATTATTTAATACAACATTGCTTAGTTCAAGGTTATTAGCATTTTCATTTTCTATTGCATTAAATAAGTTTTCTTCAATATTTCCATTCTTATATAAATCGCTTACTTTCGTATATGTTTCATGAACTAGTTTAGTTGAAATATAATAATGTGATTCTATTGAATAACTAGAATTTAGTCTATTAAGTTCTCTTTGTATTTTATTTCTATAGTTTCTAACATTAGAGTTATATTGTCTTACAGCTCGGTTATAATTATTTACACTATTTTTAAGTTGTTGCTGAGCTCGTCTTGATTCTCTTTGTATCTTATTCATTTTGCTTTTAAATTGTGACATATTAAATTTTCCCATTTGACTCTCCTTTCTAAGATGTTACTTTTTGTATGGGTATGTATCACTTTTCTTTCTATTTTCTTCCCATTGAACAGCCTGTAAATTTCTTGAAGAATCTGTTCCACCTTTTGATACTGGATGTCTATGATCCACTTCCCAACCCATATCGCTTTGTTTTCCATAAGATGATTTATACATTACATTTCCATAATCATCTTTTCTATATACATCTGGATTTTTTCCTTTCATTTTATGAGCATTGTTCCATGCTTCTTCAATTTGTTTATCTGTGTCGAGTAAGCAATTTCCATTCTTTTCCATTTATACATTATCTCCTTTTCTCATTTTATAGTGAGGTGTATATATA
>CANQPY010000012.1 GCA_947625835.1 uncultured Clostridia bacterium
TTAAGTTTTCATTACAAAACTGTTGCAGTCAATTAGTTTTTTGCTTATTTTAGTTTTAAAACCATTAACTAGTAACAGGCTTTTTTTCGATGACTTATTTCGTTTTTTTCCTTATTTGTAAGTTCTGCATAAGTTTTTCCTGATTCTAATTCAAAAATTGGGTCATAACCAAATCCATTTTCTCCCCTTGGCTCTTTTGCTATTTTTCCTTTTAGCTCTCCTTTTCCTATTGTGAACTTACCATTTTCATAAAATGCTACTGTACATACAAATTTTGCTTTTCTTGATTTGTCATCTAAATCTTTCATTTTTTCTAAAATTGCTTTATTTTTTTCTTCTTGTGTGGCATTTTTTCCTAAAAACCTTGCTGTATATATGCCTGGCCAACCATTAAATGCTTCTATACATAAGCCACTATCATCTGCTATACATGGCATATTAGTAATTTTAGCAATTTCAATAGCTTTCTTTTTTGCATTTTTCTCAAATGTTTCTTGATTTTCTTCTACTTCTATTTTGCATTGTATATCTTCTAAAGAAATAAGTTCATAATTTTTTAAGATTTCTCTTATTTCTTTTATTTTGCTTTCATTATTACTTGCAATTAATATTTTTTTCATTATTACTCTTTCCTTATTTTTCTTTTTCCTCTTTACTTTTTTCTTTTTTAGTTTGTTCAAGTTCAATGTTATATTTATTTAATAAAGTTTCTACTTCTTCAATAGCATTTTGAAAATCTTGCGCGTTGTCTTGTTTTTCTTCTCCTTGATATATTTTTTCAACTACTTGCAATATTTCTTCATATAAGTTTTTTTCCTTGGATTTTTCTCCTAATAGGGCTAAATGTCTTCTCTCTTGTATCAATTCTAATTTTTCATAAATATTCTTGTAGTAGTTTGTTGCTTGTTGGTCTTTATTATATTGCGCTCTCATATACAAAATTCCTAAATGTGCAATAAATCTTCTATAAGAATCATTTGAATTTGGCTTTATCATATTGGTCTCCTTATATATAATTATTTGAAAAGATATGGCTATAATATAACCATACCTTTTATTAAAAACGATAAAATATTTTATTCATGTTCTCTTTCTTCTTCTATTTTATCTTTATTATTTATTTTTGCATCTTTAATTTTTGGTGCTTTTTCTACATGAATATTTTTTGAAGTTAATTCACTAATTTTACGAGTTTTTCCTTTTTTGCTTGTTGTTGCTGGTTCTGTTTTAGGTGCCATTTTGTCTACTTTTTCTAAAGCTTCTTCTAAAGCTTTTTTGTTTGGCTCATTTTCCCATTCTTCTTCTATGTCATCATCTTCTTCTAAAAAAGATTTTATAAAACTTATAACATCTTTAAATGACCATATTTCAACTCTATTTTCATCTTTTACACTTGATTTTTTCATATATTTAACCGTCCTTATTTTTAATTCAGTATTATTATAGCATAAATTTCCTTAGAAATCAAGCTTTTAAGCTAAAAATTCCTTTAGTATATTGCTACAACGTCTTGATGCAAATTTTATGTTATTGTCAAATATTCGTGCATTTTGACCATTTGGAGTATCAGATATTGCTCTTATTGCTGCAAATGGTACATTGTCTAAATAGCATACCTGGGCAATTGCTCCACATTCCATATCAACTACGTCTGCATCAAATTTGGCACGTATTTTATCTTTCATCCAAAATTCTGTGCAAAAGATGTCTCCTGTTGCTATTGTTCCTATTTTTATTTTGTAATTTCTCTCTGGCATAGCTTGAATCATTTGTTCAAATTCTTCTACTAATTCTACTGTACACTCTACTCTATCTCCAACTCCTGTAATATAACCTTTGCTATGTCCAAATGCAGTAATGTCAAAATCATGTTGAATAACATTTTTCCCAATTAGTACATCTCCTACATTTAATAACGGATTAATAGCTCCTCCTACACCTATATTAATAATATATTGTAAATCATATTTACTAATCATAACTTGTGCAGTCCTTGCAGCATTTACTTTTCCAATTCCGCTTTTTATTAATATACATTCTTTTCCTTGGATTTTTCCTTTTAAAAATCTTAAATTATAAATTTGTTCTACTTCTACATCTGTCATAATGTTTAAAATTTCTTCTCTTTCTTCATCCATGGCAACAATGATTCCTATTTTTTTCATAAATCATCACTCTCCTATTTTTCAATTAAATTATATAATAAATTATTTTTAAATTCAATTGTTTCTATATTTTTTTATTTACTACTTGTAACTTTTTCATTTTTAGTGTAATATAATAGTGTAGATTGAAAGAAATGCAAAATTTTAAACTTTTTGAAGGGAGGTTTATTGTAAGAAATTAAATAAGCGCCTGGACTTTTCTGTTTTTAGATAAGTTGACGAGGACTAGGGTTATCGAAAAATTCGGCGGATGCCTTAGTGGCTTTAGCTTTAGCCATACTATTAACCAAAAATCATTAGTAATAATGTAACAAAAGTTAATAGATCAAGCCTTTATTTTTGCATACTTTCAATTCCAAAACAATATCAATTTTTAGGAGGATTAAAATGTGTGGAATTGTAGGTTACATAGGAACAAAAAAAGCAAGCCCAATTTTAATTAATGGGCTTATTAGATTGGAATACAGAGGATATGATTCAGCTGGAATTTCAACAATTGAAGAAAACGGTCTTTCTATTATGAAAGACAAAGGAAGAGTAAAAAATTTATATGACTTAAAAGGGATAGATGATTTAGCAGGAACCATTGGAATTGCACATACAAGATGGGCAACTCATGGAAAACCTTCTAAAGAAAATTCTCATCCTCATTTGGACAATAGCAAAACATTTAGTGTTGTCCACAATGGAATTATTGAAAACTATAATGAATTAAAAAAGTTTTTATTAGATAAAGGATATACTTTTTATTCTCAAACAGATACAGAAGTTATTCCAAATTTAGTTAATTACTATTACAAAAAAGAAACAGGTTCAAATGAATCTAAATTTTTAAATGCTTTTAAAAAAGCTTGTAACAAGCTAAATGGAAGTTTTGCAATTGAAATTATTTGTAAAGATTGTCCTGATATTATGCTTGTTTCTAGAAAGGATAGCCCTTTAGTAATTGGAAAAGGAGAAAATGAAAATTATATTTCTTCTGATATTCCAGCTATTCTCTCTTTTACTAGAAATTTTTATTTATTAAATGATTTTGAAATTGCTATGTTATATAGAGATAATATTGATTTTTTTGATAAAGATTTAAATCCAATTCAAAAAAAGGCTGAAACAATTGAGTGGAATGCTTTAAGTGCTGAAAAAGATGGCTATGAAGATTTTATGCTAAAAGAAATTTATGAACAGCCAACTGCAATTAGAGAAACAATTGGAGCAAAATTAAATGGAACTTCAAAATGTGAATTTTCAGAATTAGCAATTACAAAAGGCTATTTATCAAAATTAAGTAAAATATATATAGTTGCCTGTGGTACTGCTATGCATGCAGGTTTGGCCGGAAAAAATGCAATTGAAAAACTTTGTAAAATTCCTACTGAAGTTGATATTGCTTCTGAATTTAGATATAGAGAACCTTTAATTGATGAAAAAACCTTATGTATTTTTATTTCTCAATCTGGAGAAACTGCAGATACAATCGCAGCTTTAAAATTATGTAAGAAAAAAGGTGCTAAAACCCTTGCTATAAGCAATGTAATTGGAAGTTCTATAACAAGAGAAGCTGACTTTTCTATTTATACACATGCAGGACCAGAAATTGCTGTTGCTTCAACAAAAGCTTATACTTCTCAAGTTATTTTAATTACATTGTTAGCTATTTACTTTGCTGAAACTTTAGGTATTAATGATTCCGAAATTAATGTATTAAAGAAAGATATTTTAGAATTACCAAAAAAAATAGAAGAAACTTTAAAGTTATCTGAAATTGTAAAAGACTTTTCAAAAGAAGTTTATCAAGAAAAAGATATGTTCTTTTTAGGTAGAGGAATTGATGAAACAGTAGCTAAAGAAGGTTCTTTAAAATTAAAAGAAATTTCTTATATTCATGCTGAAAGTTATCCGGCAGGTGAATTAAAACATGGTCCTATTGCTTTAATTGAAAATGATGTAACAGTTGTAAGTATTTTAACAGATAAAAAATTAGTTGAAAAAACAATTAGTAATATTCAAGAAGTTATAACTCGTGGTGCAAAAACTTTAGTTGTTACAAATCAAAATATTAAAGATGATATGTTTGATATGGTAATTAAAATTCCAAAAACTAATACTCTTATTTCGCCTATATTATCTGTAATTCCTTTGCAATTATTTTCTTACTATATTTCAAAAGAAAAGGGATTAGACGTGGATAAACCTAGAAACCTTGCTAAATCTGTTACAGTAGAATAATATTAAAATAAAGATTTTCTAAGCAGTCTATAGTTACTTGGAAAATCTTTATTTTTTGTAAATTATCCTATTAATAACTTTATAATAATTAAGCACACTAATCCTGGTAATCCTAATAATCCGAATTAAAATACTTGTAAAAAAATTTAGTCCAATATGAAAGCCAAAATTACTACCTATTAAATTAATAATAAAAATACAAATGCCACCTAATATAGAATTAAGAACTAACTTTAATATTTTTTTTAATGGAAAAATAAAAATTCTTCCTACAATAAAAATTAAACAAATACATGCTAAATACGTAATTATATTGATATCCATAAACGAATCTCCTAAATGATAATAATTTTCTATTATCATTTTTATGTGAGATGTTGGACAAATATTACTTTATTAGACAGCCTCTTCTTCATCTTCTAAAGTAAATTTAATATCACTAATCATATCAACTTCAATTCCCTTTGATTTAGCTATTTTTATTAAATAATCTAATTTTGCTTGATTTGCTTTTATTTGATAAGAAAAATAATCCACTAAGCCATCTTGTGCATATTCAAAGTTTTTATTTGAGTTTTTTAATTCTTCCCTTGTTCTTATAATTGCTTTTATTAATTCAATTTCTCTCTCGATTTCTGTTTTTTCTGTTATTCTTTCTTCTCTAACATAATATTCTTTTTGCATATTTTTTCCTCTTTTCGTTTTATTTTACTTTATTATACTCTCGGTTTGCTATTTTTATTCAAAAAACTGCTTTGTTTAAAATTTATATATAAATTTAATAATTAAAATTTTGTTATAGTTCAGACTAAAATTAATTATATATACAAAGTTCAATATATTTTTTATTTATAACAAATCGGGGGGACCAGCAAATTATAGACTGTAAAAAACTTTTATAATATTTTTAATAACTTTTGTGTGTCGCAACTTACAAAATAAAAAGATAAAAATGTAAGTTGCTCCAATCGCACTTCGCTTTGCTTCGTTTGGTCGCTTACGCAAGTTATTAAAAATATTATAAAAGTTTTTATTACAGTCTGTTATGTGGCTGGGAGTTATAAATAAAAAATATATTGAACTTTTTTGTAGTAAGTTAAAGTCTGAACTATAACAAAATTTTAACATAAATTTAATTAATTTGTCTAAAGCACTTGTTTTTTTCGGCATTTTGTAGGATAATATATATGTATGATTATATTTTAGGAAGGATTTATTTTGAATGAAGTATATAGACAAATTTTTAAAAAAATTAAATACAGATAGAAATACTTTTGCAACTTACATATTAACCTTGATTTCTATATATTTAGCAGTAGATAGAATTGTAGAAATGTTGCTTATGATATTTACAGGTGTATCTTATGCTTATTGGGGACCAATTCAATATGCCTTTGCCATAGCTTGCCCTGTTTTTGCATTTGCTTTTTCAGCGCAGTCAAAATTTGCAAAAAACAAAGCTTACAAAGTTTCCCTATTTTATTTGTTTATCATAGGATTTTATATAATTGTTATTTCTATGTTCACTCAATGGCTTAATATGGGAGCCTGGTTATTGCTATTATCAGTACCTAATTATACAGAGTTAATTACAGAATTTTCTGATTTAGTAACACCCGCATTTGTAAGTATTTCTTTATATTTACCATTACTTACAGTTTATCCTATGTTTAAATGGGTTTATTTTACTGTTCGTGATGATCCTAAGAAAACTCGTTCTATTTGGGATTTTAGAGGAATTAGTTTAGCAAATAAAAAAGAAGGTCATGGGCCATATACTTGCGAGGTATATATTTGCACAGATGATGAGTATAATAAAACAATTACAATGCCTGAATCTTCAAGATTTCAATCATTACTTGTATGTGGTGGTTCTGGAAGTGGAAAAACTTCTTTAATATATGAGCCTTTAATTGCAAAAGACATTGAAAGAAAATACTTTTTTAAGGAAGCTTCAAAGGAATTAGGTTTTACTGCTTTAAAAACTAAAATTGCTTATTTAAATAAACCTTATGATAATGATTATTTGAACAAAAACTTTAGTTTAAATATGATAACACCAGTAAGTGGAAAAGAAAATATTTTTAATACATATTTAAGTAAAATGCTTTTAGGGTCTGTTGGTGGAGAAAGTGTATATAGAAATTTAGGTATTACATATATGGCACCAGATGACTCTTCAATGCAAACTATGATGGATGTTTGTAAAAATTTTGGAATTGATTATGATGTAATTGACCCATCTAATCCTAATTCAATTGGTTTAAATCCATTTGTATACAGTGATCCAAATAAAATTGCAATAACCATATCTTCTGTATTAAAAGCTATGTTTATTGTTTCTCATGATGATCCAGAAGAAGCCTATAGAGGAGATGTATCTACACAAGCTATTGAAAATGTTGCTATTTTATTAAAAGAAATTTATCCTAGAATGCATGAAGGTACTCTTCCTAATATGGAAGATTTGCTAAAATTATTAACAAATTTTGAATTAATAGAAAAAATGTGTGAAATTATGGCACATGATGAAGAATTAAAAGAAAAATATTCTGTACAACTTATGTACTTTAAAAAGAATTTTTATGCCAATAGTCCTGGAAGAACAGAAATTGAAAAATATATTTATACAGCTGTTAGTCAATTAGATAATTTGTTAAGAATTCCAGGAATAAAACCAATTTTATGCAACAGGTACAACAACATAAATTTTGATGAGCTTTTATCTGACGGAAAAGTTGTATTTGTTTGTACAAGACGTGGTGATTTAGGAGCTGCTGGTCATAAGGCATTTGGACTATTCTATTTAATTTCTATGCAAGATGCCGTTTTAAGAAGACCTGGAAATGAAAATACTAGAATTCCTTATTTTCTATATGTTGATGAATTTGCAGATTTTGTTTGTAAATCAACTGAGCCAATGTTTACTTTATATAGAAAATTTAGAGTAGCACCTACAATATCTATTCAAAGTATTTCTCAGTTAGAGCTTCACGGTCAAAAAGAAAATTATAAAAATCTTATTTTGTCAAACTGTGCAAGTAAAATTTTTACTGGAAGTGGTGAATGGGACGAACTTGAATGGTGGTCAAAAGAATTTGGTACACACAGGGAATGGTCTTTTAGTAACAATATGGATATGAATAAGCTAGAATATGATCCAAAAGTTGGAAGTGTAAAATGGGCTTGGGTAGAAACAGTAAGAGCTGGTAAGCTTCAAACATTAAAGCAAAACCAAGCTGGTTATAAAATTAGACAATCAAATGGTAGCCCATATTCTGGGGTTGGAAACTTTACTTATTTAGAAGCAAAATATAAAGAACCACAAAAAATAAAAAATTATGACTTTGGAAAATATTCTGATTCAGTTACAACCGAAACTGAAGATGATAATGATGATGGTAGAAAAAAATTGGATTTAAAAAATATTAATTTTAAAGATGAACGAGATGAAATTGACCCAGTTCAAACAGATACATCAGACTCAAAATATTTATTTGACAACGAAGATGCAATTGTTGTAAATCTAAAAAGAGGAAATCCAAATTCTTTAAAATAAAAATATATAGATAGGACTAAAACATCTAGAATTTTAGTCCTTTTTTAATTTCTTATTTATAGCTTAAACCCTATTAATTCTAAAGTAATTCCTGAAATAACTCCTATTATATATAATAATGAAATAATTTTTATATTTTGCTTAATTCCTTTATTTGTTTTAAATAATACTGCTAACCCAACTCCTGCTCCAACTAAAGTACCTGATATCATAGTTGAAATTGAAATGACATTTTCTAAATACATTTGTGTTAAAATAACAGAAGAAGCACAATTTGGAATTAAACCAATTAATCCAGCAAGTATTGGTCCAAATATAGGTTCATTTTGTAAAAAGCTTGAAATTTGTTCTTCCCCTATCAAATAAATTGCAAAATTAATTACTATTGTAATTATAAATATAAATATAAATATATTTAATGTATGTTTTAACGCTGATTTAAAAATTCCATGCTCACAATCACAATGTTCTTTTTCACATAAATCTATAATTTTTTGTTCTTCAGCATTTTTATTTATTAATCTTGATATAAAATCAATTATAAAACCTGCTATTATTCCTATTACTAATTTTATACCTAATATTGCCAATATTGTAGTAACTGGTACTGATTCAGATAATAAAATTGGTAACATTTCATCTGATGTTGAAAGATATACTGCAATTAGTGTTCCTAATGTTATTACTCTTGCAGCATAAAGGTTTGTAGCAGATACAGAAAATCCACATTGTGGAACTACTCCGCAAAATTCCTCCTATGAATGGTCCATATTTTCCTGATTTTTTTATTGCTTCTTTTGTTTTTTCTTTTGTTTTATGTTCAATATATTCCATGATAAGATAGGTAATTAATAAAAATGGAAGTAATTTTATGCTATCTATAATAGCATCTAATAATATATCTACCATATAGTTTCTCCTTGTATATTCTTCATTGTTTCTATTTTTACGTGCTTTTATTCTACTATATTTAAAAAGAAAAAGCAAGTTCTCTTGCTTTTTCTTATAAGTTAAATATTAGTTCCAAATTGTTGGGCGATATGCGCTATTCTTAGTTCCCGTGCCCAAAGAATATGGACTGTTATATGCACAATAGAACCCGACCACACGATATCTTGCTAAGCAAGGGAATTCTGGTATAAAATCGTGAAAAAGTGCTATTTTCGAAGTCTCTGCTAAAGCCATTCCTTTTGAATGTTCTACATTTGTATTTACATCTTGCTCCAATTGTTCTACATATTGCTCTCCTTCTACATGATTTATTAAATCTGTTCTCGCTTCAGATACACTAAGATTAGTTGCTTCTGATATTAAACTTGATGTCCATTCATAATTTTTTCCAAAATCTTGTACTCCTGTTGCATTTCCTGTTGTAGTATAACTTGTATAGTCAGTGGTTGCTCCATATTTACTTATAGCAAGGTATGCTACTGCTCCCCAATCTTTATTTAATGTTAAATGTGGGTCTAAAGAGTTATTTCCTAATGTTGATTCTGCTGATAATTCTCTTAAATCATAGCATTCTCTATATGCTCGTGTTATTGTTACATTGTTCCATAATGTTCCTCCAGATTTTGATTCAAAACGTGATACTTCTGTTGCTCTTGATATATTTGGTAATAATAACATTGCTAGTAATATCATTATTCCTATTATTATTTGTTTTTTTATTTTCATATTTTTCTTTTTCGTATAAATTCTATACGAATCTCCTTTCCTTTTTTATTTTATCGTTTTGTTTTTAATTATTATTTGCCTAGATAAATATTAGTTTTTACTATTTTCTCACATAAATTAATTTGTCAATTGACTTGCTTCGTATTTGCTCATCCATATTCCTTTTAAAGTCTTTCCTCCTTGATTAAATGCTGGATGTATTTCATATCCTGTTGGCAAATTATCTCCATATTTTTCTTTATCTATTGGCTTATCATCATTGTCTACAAATATTATTTCTGATATTGTTCCTTCTGGTGCATATGTTGTTATTTTATATGCATATCTTGGTATCCATACCCACCATGCTTCTTTTCCATTTGCAGTTGTTTTTACATTTGCCCATATTTTATTTATATAGTCATACCATGGTTTGTCTGCATTTTGATTCATTGTGCTTAATCCTGATGCTTTTGCATCTTTTAATTTTATTTCATCTGCTCCTCCTTGGTATGTTCCGGCTAGATTTATCATATATTTCTATATATGTATTTTCTTCGTCAAATCCTGTCATATCTGGTGCTTGTACATTATTATTTTGACTTTGTTCTAGGTATTGGAAACTTGCTTCGTATTTACTCATCCATATTCCTTTTAGTTTCTTTCCTCCTTGATTAAATGCTGGATGCACTATATAGCCTGTTGGTAATTCTTCTCCATATTTTTCTTTGTCTATTGGTTTGTCATCCATTCCTAAATATATTATTTCTGATATTGTTCCTTCTGGTGCATAGTCTGTTATTTTATATGCATATCTTGGTATCCATACCCACCATGCTTCTTTTCCGTTTGCATTTGTTTTTACATTTGCCCATATTTTATTTGTATAATCATACCATGGTTTATCTACATTATTATTTATTTGATTTAATTTTGATTTTGCATCTTTTAATTTTATTTCATCTGCTCCTCCTTGATATGAGTTTGATGCTTTATCATAAATTTCTATATATGTATTTTCTTCGTCAAATCCTGTCATATCTGGTGCTTGTACATTGTTATTTTGGCTCTGTTCTAGGTATTGGAAACTTGCTTCATATTTACTTATCCATATTCCTTTTAGTTTCTTTCCTCCTTGATTAAATGCTGGATGTAGTTCATACCCTTCTGGTAATTCTTCTCCATCTCTTTCTTTATTAAGTGGTTTGTCATTTACGTCTATATATATTATATTCATTGTTAAGCTACTTGTACCTGGATTATCTATTTTATAAGCATACCTTGGTATCCATATCCACCACGCTTCTTTTCCGTTTGCATCTGTTTTTACATTTGCCCATCTTTTTACTGTCTCTCCATAATTATGGAATATATATGCTCCTTCTTCTATTTGGTATTGCTCTCCTCCATCTATGTACTCTTGTGCTGATACTTCTTTTGTTTGACTAAAGTCTGATGAATAATATACTACGCTTGTATGGGCACTGTTAAATCCTTTTAAGTTTGGTGCATAATAATATTCGTTTTCAACTTTAACTACATCTGATTCTTTGCTTATCGTGCCTTCTGAGCTATCTCCTCCTGTTGACGTTCCTTCTCCTGACGATTTGCCTCCTTTTCCTTTCTCTGCACATTCATAACTATGGTATACTTGTCCTCCTATATTTGTTTGTGGAATTTTATATACTGTATCTGTTGTTTCATCATATACATATGTATTTTCTTTTCCATTTCCTGTTTCTTTATCTATTATATATATGTTTGCCACATTTCCTTCTGCATCTAATAAATTATTAAAATCGTCTACTTCATAATCTTTTGGACTTGTTAAGTCTTGCATTCCGTCTCTTGTGTACAATACTTCTTGTTTTAATGTATCTGGTATTGTTACATCATTTTCATTTAATTTTTTGCTAAATAATTCTGTTGAACCTTCTCCACTTGCATTGTTTGCTTGTATTTCTGCTCGTTTTAAACGTACATTTTCTTCTATTTGTTTCATTTCTGTTGCAAATCCTGCTAGTTGTGCTTTTGCAAGTAAACCATTTTCTCCAAATATTGCTCCTATTGATATTGCAGCTAAAATTAGAAGTACTATTATTGTTATTACTAATGCAATTAATGTTATTGCTTTTTCGTCTTTAAACTTATTTGCCTTTGAAAGTTCTTTACTTTCTATACATTGCTTATTTTCTGTTTGTTTTTTTATTTTGCTTTTCACTTTTTTATTTTTTCCCCCTTCTTCTTTAATTTTCTTTTGCTCTTACTTTTTTGTTATTCATTAATTGTATTTTTTCTACCTTTTATGCATATCACAACCATTATGATTTACTTTTTTCTTTTGTTTTTCACCTCATTTCTTTTTTACTCTTTTGTTTTTTATATTTTATTATCTCAAAAAGTTTTATGTCAATAAGTTTCTATTTGTAATGTTGACTTTCTTATGATAACATTTAACTTTCCACTTGATATTTCCCTAGAATATAAAAAAATACACTACAAACTTTTTTGTTCGTAATGTATTTTAACATTTTATTGATTTTACATTGTTTCTATTTTTACTTGTTTTCCAGAAAATGCAAATACCATTTTGGTTATATTTGTAAATCCTCTTTCTCTTAAATTTTCTTCATATTTCTTTTCTTCTATTTGCCTTTTTGCATTTTCTATTGTGTCTTCTAATGTTTTTTCTTCATCTTTTTCTAGTACTTTAAATTCCATTATAAAACTATTTGCATTCTTGTCCTTTGGCTCTAGCATTATATCGTATCTTCCTATTCCTGATTCTCTATTTGAATTTACATAGTAACTATCTTTTAAGCCCACTAACATTCCTAGTACAAATGCATGATAGAAGTTTTCTGCTGTGTTTTTTCCTACATCCATAAAGCTAAACATTTGCTCTACTAGTATTTTAAATTTTTTTTCAAATTCTTTTAGGTTTAATGTTATTAAATCTTTTAGTATTGTATTTAAATCGTTTCCTATTACTTTGTCTCTAAACCAGTCGTCTATTATGTCCTCAAATAAGCATTTTATTTCATAGTTTGGTATTTTTACTTTATATATTTTTCTTGGCAAGTCTACTATTTCTTCTATTTTTAAGTATCCTGTTCCAAACAATAGTCCCCATATATTGTCTTCGTTATTTTCTATTCCTACTATTACTGTTTCTTGGTCTATTTTTACTTCTATTGCCTCATCTCTTAATAGCTTCTCTATTTTTTCTTTTACTGTACTTGAGTTTTTTAATATTAGTTTTATTATATCATTTGAACTTGTATTTACCCAGTATGGCATTAGTTTTCTATCTGCTAAATAGTTTATTATGCTCCATGGATTGTATATTCCACCTAAATCTCCGATTTTATATCCATCATACCATCTTTTTATTTCTTCTTTGTCTTCTTCTATTTCAAAGTCCTTCAAGACTTTTTCCATTTCTTGAGTTGTTATTCCAAAATCATCACTAAATTCATTGTCTAATAATGTGTATACTTTAAAATTATTTGCTCCGGCTAAATATGCTTTCTTTGGCTACTCTTGATACTCCCGTTATTACTGTTTTTTCTAAATATGGATTATCTTTAAATGTTGTTCCATAAAATGTTTTGAAGAATTTTACTGCTTCATCATAATATCCTTCTACATATGCATTTTGCAATGGCACATCATATTCGTCTACTAATAACATTACTGGTCTTTCATGATGTCTATTTAAGTATTTTGATAATTCTTTTATACTGTTTTTTAAGTCTGTTTCATTTTCTTTTCCAAATAGTATTTCTTTTATTTTTTCTTTTTCCTCTGGGTATATTTTATCACTATCTAATAAATATCTATGCTCTTGATACATATCTAATATTGCAGTTTTTAAGTCTAATATCATTTTTTCATAGTTTATATCTACTACAGCTTTTAATGTTATATATATACATGGGTAATAGTTCATTTTTGATGTGTATTTTTCTTCTTGGTCTAATATTTTTAATCCTTTAAATAGTTCTTTACTGTCTTTGCAATTTATGTCAAAATAATATTTTAACATGCTCATGTTTAGTGTTTTTCCAAATCTTCTTGGACGTGTTACTAATATTATTTCGCTTTTATTATCTATTATTTCTTTTATATACATTGTTTTGTCTATGTAGTAATTATCTTTTACTCTCATTTTTTTGAAGTCACTTGTTCCTATTCCTATTCCTTGTGTATTCACTTTTTCTTACCTCCTTGTTTTTATTTTTTCTCTTTTTATTTGCTTTTATTCTACTATAATTAAAAAGAAAAAGCAAGTAAACCTTTGCCTTTTCTTTGAAATATCTTACTATTTACTTATTTGGTTTGTGTATATTATAAATCTTCTCCGCATACGACTACTGCACGACAACCATTCGGGGCGTATGCCCCACCCTGATTATTGCTGTATCCAAACATGCTATCTACAGCACGCAAAAATATGCAACCACCTACATTCACGAATCCATATGTCATAGCGCCATGCCACCCCTGCGTTTCAGTCGTAGCATCTCCTGGTTTTGATGTTGAACTTGTATATAAATCATAATATCTTGCATCTGCCCCTCTTATTACGTCTATATAACTTGTTGTATCCCAAATTCCCGCTACATATTCATTACCCTTTGCCATTTGATAAATTCCAGATTCATTTCCAGTTGTGCTTGCATCACTTTGTCTTTCAGGGGGTATTCCATATATTGATGCAGATAGCATTGCTGCTGTTCCCCATTCTGTATTTTTTGCCATATGGCAATCTAATCCATTTTTTGAAGTATCTTTGTATGTTGTTTCTTCTAATGTTGCTTCTAGTCCTAATGTTCCTCCACTTTTTTCCATATTTCTTATTCCTACAAAGAAATCATTTGCTGAAAGGTTAGTTAATCTTGTTCCTCCTTTACTTGCTTGGTATCCTGCATTTGATTTTATTGGTACTATAACTATTGCAAATGCAATTAATAGTATCATTATTAATGTTTTTGTTATTGTTCTTTTCATTTTCATCTTCCTTTCCTTTTTTATTATTTTTTTATATTTTTCACAAATTTAATTTTAAAAATTATTTATACTTTTTTGGTGCAAATGTTTAATTCTATTTATTTTGTATCTCATATTTGGTTACCCAATATCCTTTTAATTCTTTATCTGCAAATTTAAAACTTTCTGGTATCTTATAATCTGCATCTGCTGTAGTTTGAGTTGATGGTATATATCTTATATCTGTATATTCACTCTTTGAATATGCTATATATTCATACCTTGGTATATATGTCCAATATGTTATCTGACCCTCATTTTCTGTTACTATGTTTGCCCATATTTTTTTATCATAGTTGTACCAATTCTTTGGTGGATTTGTTGGTTTGCCATTTGCATCTACTTGTATATTATCTCCTATTTGCTCATTTTCACCATTTTCATCATATGTTACATATCTTGTACAACTTGGATTAAATCCTCTTAAATCTATTTCTATATTTTTTGATGTTCTATTTACTTTTGAGCTTCCTATCATTTTTCCTTCTGTTTCATTAAATACACTTATTTCTTGAACTTTTGAACTTTCCATGTCTTCTATATTATATGGAAGTTCTACTCCTTCTATATGTTTTACTCCATCTACTAATATTGTGTATGTTCCTTTTGGGTTGTTTGTTGTTACATTTATTTTTCCATCTTCTTCCTTCGCCATTACTTTCTCCGTTATATTTGTAATTGCATCTTGAATTTCATATTTACTTACCCAATATCCATTTAGATTTTCTTCTCCAAATGTAAAGCTTTCTGGTATTTTATACTCTCCTGCATCTGCTGTAACTTGACTAGATGGAATATAGTTTATCTCTACAAATTCACTTTTTGGATATGTTATATACTCATATCTTGGTATATATGTCCAATATGTTACATCATCTCCGTTTTCATCTATTGTTACTAGGTTTGCCCATATTTTTTTATCATAGTTATACCAATTTTCTGGCTCTTGTACTTTATCCATTCTTCCATATACTTTTTCATTTGTTCCATTTTCATCATATGTTATATAGTATGTATGTGCTTTATCAAATCCACTTGTATCTACTTTTATATTCTTTGATGTTCTGTTTACTTTTGTATTTCCTATTATTCTTCCTTGTTCTTCACTTACTACTAATATTTCATGGTCTGTTTGCATATTTACATCATCTATTGTATATGGTAATGTTAATCCACCTTTATATTCTTTTCCATCTATTAACAGTGTATATGTTCCACTTGGGTTTGTTGTTGATACTATTAATGTATTATTTTCTTCATTTACAAATGGGAATTCTGTTACATTGCTTTGGTTATCTTGTATTTCGTATTTACTTACCCAATATCCTTTTAGCCTTTCTTCTGCAAATGTAAAGCTTTCTGGCAATTTATATTGGCTTAGGTCTACTGTTTCTTTTCCTTCGTATTTGTTATTTGCATCTACAAATTTTATATCTACCATTTGGCTTGTTTTTTCTTCTTCCCCTATTTTATACATATATCTTGGTATCCATGTCCAATATGTTACATTTACTCCATTTACTGTTGCTAAATTTGCCCATACTTTATTTTCATAGTTATACCAATCACTTGGTTCTTCTACTTTGTCTAGCCTTCCATATACTGTCTCATTATTTCCTTCTTCATCATATGTTATATAATATGTATTTTTTGGATTGAACTTTATCATATCTGGTGTGTAGTAATATGTTTCTCCTGTTTTCTTATATTCACTTTCTGGTATGTCTACTTGTGTCTCTGGCTCAGGTGGTACTGGCTCATCTGTTCTTGATGTTACATTTAAATTTTCGTCTACTTCTACTATTATTGTTACATCTACTGTTGATGCTGGATTTTCGTATTGGATTATTCCAGGAAATTTATTTTCCGTTCCTCCTGTTGATTCTCCTGTTATTGCATCTAAATCTTTTTGCTTGTCATAATTTTTTTTGACTTTTTCTAGTACTTCACTTATTGTTACTTGGTCTTTGTTATAATTATTTCCTACTAATACTTCTGTTATTGCTAATCCCACTTCTTCTTCCTTGGCTGCTTGTGCATTTTTTATTGCTGCTTGTCTTGCTTTATTTAACAAACCATTTTCTCCAAATATTGCTCCTATTGATATTGCAGCTAAAATTAGAAGTACTATTATTGTTATTACTAATGCAATTAATGTTATTGCTTTTTCGTCTTTAAACTTATTTGCCTTTGAAAGTTCTTTACTTTCTATACATTGCTTATTTTTTATTTTGTTTTTCACTTTTTTATTTTTTCTCCCCTTTCTTTATTTTATACATAACATATTGTGTATAGATACATTTAGTATAACAACTATATTTTAAATATTCAACATTATTTCTTTATGTTTCAAATTTTTAATTTACTTGTAATACACCTGTAATTAAATCGTAATATTTTATACACATTTTATTATGTATAATCATTTTTTATATTATTTTAATGCTAAAATAACTTTAATATTAATTAGGAGGTTAAAGTGAAATTTCAAAGAATTAAAGATTTAAGAGAAGATCATGATAAATTACAAAAAGATATTGCTAAACTTTTGGGAATTTCTCAACAATATTATTCTGAATATGAAAAAGGAAATAGAACTATTCCTATTCAACATTTAATAACATTAGCAAAATATTATAACGTCTCTATTGATTATATTGTTGGACTTTCAACAGATGTAAACGGTAAAAATAAAAAAACAAGTTAAAATTATTAATAATTCTAACTTATTTATTATATTTATTTTAAAATACACCATGTACCATTTGGCTCTGGAAAATCTTCAAATGTCATTTGTTTTTTAGTAATTGGATGTTCAATTGTTAGCTTATATGCCCATAAAGCAATTTGCTTTCCTTGTCCTCTTGTTCCGTACTTTTGGTCTCCAAAAATGCTATGACCAAAATGCGATAATTGTACTCTTATTTGATGATGTCTTCCTGTATGTAAATCAATTTCTAATAAGCTTAAATTTTTTACTTCATTGTATATTAGCACTTTATAATCTAACTTTGCAAATTTTGCATTTTTCTTATCTTTATTTACAACTTTACTGGTGTTACTTCTTTCATCTTTGTATAAATAGTCTTCTAAAGTTCCCTCTTCTTGTTCTAGTTTTCCATCTACTACTGCCAAGTATTTCTTTTTAAAAGTTTTTTCTCTAACTTGATTACTTAATCTTGATGCTGCCTTAGAAGTTTTGGCAAATACCATTATTCCACCTACTGGTCTATCCAATCTATGAACTAGCCCTAAATATACATTTCCTGGTTTTTGATATTTTTCTTTTATATATTCTTTTACAATTGTTAACATATCTATATCTTCTGTTTTGTCTGCTTGTGATGGAATATTGGGCTTTTTTTCTACTACAATTATGTGGTTATCTTCATATAATATTTTTAAATCTTGCATTTATTTCTCCTTACTTTCCCATCTTCCATAAATTCCACAAGGCAATATAAGGTTTGAGTCTTCCATTGGCAAACCTATTTCTCCACATTCTAACTTGCCTTTGTATTTTTTATCTACTGTAATACTTAAAATGTTTTGTAAAACTGTACTTGATATTCCAGTTGTATATGAATTTATTAAAAAGAATAATGGATTATTAGACAATACTTTTGAACACAAATCTACTAATTCATAAATATTTTCTTCAAATTGCCATACTTCTCCTTTTGCACCTCTCCCATAAGATGGTGGATCCATAATTATTGCATCATATTTATTTTCTCTTCTAATTTCTCTGTTTACAAATTTTACAACATCATCTACTATAAAGCGCACTGATTTATTTTCTAAGCCAGATGATATTACATTTTCTTTTGCCCAAGATGTCATACCTTTTGAACTATCTACATGGCATACTGATGCTCCAGCAGATAGACAAGCTACAGTTGCTCCGACCAGTATATGCAAATAAATTTAATACTTTAATTTCTCTTTTTGCTGACTTTATTTTGTTTATCATCCAATCCCAGTTAACTGCTTGTTCTGGAAAAAGCCCTGTGTGTTTGAATCCCATTGGCTTAATGTTAAAAGTTAAATTTTTATAATGTACTTGCCAATTTTTGGGCATTTGCTTTTTGAATTCCCATGAACCTCCTCCTGTTTTACTTCTATGATAAGTTGCATTTACCTTATCCCACTTATTTGGAAAACTCTTATCTTTCCAAATAATTTGTGGATCTGGTCTTATTAAAGTTATATCTCCCCATTTTTCTAGTTTTTCTCCATTTGCCATATCTAAAATTTTATATTCTTTCCATTCATTTGCTAATTTCATTAAAAAATACTATTCCTTTCCTTAGAATAGTATTATTTTACCATATTTTGCAATGGTTTTCAATATGCCTTTTTTATTATATACTTTGTAAAATTTTCATAAAGTTACAAATCATAATGATATTTATTGTAGAAAATACTAAAAATGCTAAAATTACAGTTGTAATTAATTTATGTGCCTTGATTTTTTCACAAATTCTGCTTGTCCATGCTTCCTTTTTCATTTGAAACCTATTTAATTTTGTATTGTACCTAATTTTAAAAAACTCATCTTTTGCATATTCCATTTTTATTCCCCCTTCATATTATGTATATGCAATAGATTTGAAAATATGACTAATTTGTGTTATAATTTTAATGTTACTTGTAAATGGGGTATAATCCCTTGCATTTTTTCTAAGGAGGTATTCCTATGAAAAAAATTGCAGTATCTGCCGTACTTACTGCTATTGTTGTTGCAATTGCAAATTACATTTTTTGCATTCGGCCAATTCGGAAAGACTTAGATAAGCGTTTCGGCGCTATGCAGTTTTTAGCTAATATAAAAAAGCCGAATCGTAAGTACGCAAAAGTAGTGAGGCAGTAATGCCTCACTACTTTTATTTTTCTAAAATTTTTTTAGCTAATTCTTTGCTTATTCCTTTTACTTGCATTAGTTCTTCTAAACTTGCCTTTTTTATTTTTTCTACACTGCCAAAGTGTTTTAATAATGCTTTTTTCTTGACTTCTCCAATTCCTTCTATTTCATCTAATTCTGATTTAGTAATTTGCTTATCTCTTAACTTTCTATGATAAGTAATTGCTGTGTCATGGACAGTATCTTGAAAATTAGTAATTAAATTCATTAAATTTTGAGATAGTTTTAGCTCTTTTCTGTTTTCGTCTATTAAAGCTCTGGTTTGATGTTTATCGTTTTTAACCATTCCAAATACTGGGATGTTTAAATTTTTATCTACTTCATTAATGGCTTTTTTTATTGCTCTTATTTGTGTAATTCCTCCATCTGCAAAAATAACATCTGGAAGCTTTCCAAAGCCACCATTTGGATTTTCTATAGAATGTTTTAGTCTTCTCATAATTACTTCTTGCGTACATCTTGGGTCATCTTGTGTAAGCACTGTTTTTATTTTAAATCTTCTTGATAAATTCTTTTTTATTTCTCCATCTTGCATTACACACATTCCAGCTACCATATATTCACCAGAAATATTAGATATATCAAATGTTTCAATTTTTCTTGGCAGTTTTTCTAATTTTAAGACCTTTTTTAATTCCATTAAATTTTCGTTTTTATCTTTTTCTCTGTTTTCTAAAGTTACTTTACTATTCATTTCTGCCATTTCAACAAATCGCAATTTTTCACCTTTTTTAGGGCTTTTTATTTCCACTTTTTTTCCTAAAGTTGTGGATAACCATTTTTCAATTGCTTCTTTATCTTCTAGTTCTTCCCTTATCATTATTTTATTTGGAATATTAGGGTTATCTAAGTAATATTGTTTTATAAAACCAGATAGTATTTCTTTGTCTTCCATATCTCTTAAGTCACTATAGAAATAATGCTCTCTTCCAATCATTTTGCTTCCTCTTACAAAGAAAATTTCAATACATACTTGTAATTCTGATTTTGCAATTCCTATTACATCAATACTATTTTCAGATAAATTAGATACCTTTTGTTTTTCAGATACTCTTTCAATTGCTTGTATTTTGTCTCTAATATAAGCTGCTTTTTCAAAGTCAAGTTTTTGTGATGCTTCTTCCATCTTAATTTCTAACTCTTTTACTACTTTTTCTATTTTTCCTTCTAGTAAATCTATTATTTCATCAATTTGCTTTCTATATTCTTCCTTTGTAACATATCCCATACATGGCGCTAAACACTTGTTAATATGATAATTTAAGCAAGGTCTGGTTCTTTCTTTTAAAGTTCTACATTGTCGAATTTTGTACTTTTCTTTTATAAATGTTACCATTTCCTTTGCTGCACCTGGATTTGCATAAGGTCCAAAATATTTAGATCCATCTTTTACAATTCTTCTTGTAATATATACACTTGGATAATCTTGTGATAAATCAATTTTAATGTAAGGATAAGTTTTATCATCTTTTAATAAGACATTAAATTTTGGTCTGTTTTTTTTGATTAAATTACATTCCAAAATTAATGCCTCTGCTTCATTATCTACAACTATATATTCAAAATGGTCAATTAGACTTACCATTTTTTCAATTCTTGATGTCTTATTGTTTTTTCTAAAATATTGCCTAACTCTGTTTTTTAAAGAAATTGCTTTTCCTACGTATATGATATTATTGTTTTTATCTCTCATAACATATACACCTGGTTTGTTAGGCAATTTTTTTAGTTCTTCTTCGATGTTAAACATTATTTGCTCCTTTTTTTATTCAATGTAACCTATGTATGGCAAATTTCTGTATTTTTCATTATAATCTAATCCATAACCTACTACAAACTTGTCTTCAATTTCAAACCCTATATAATCTACTTTAATATCTACTTCTCTTCTAGATGGTTTTGAAAGCATTGTTGCGATTTTAATACTGTTTGGAGATTTTTGTTTTAAATATTGTATTACATGTGATAGTGTTCTTCCTGTATCTATAATATCTTCAACAATTACAACATCTTTTCCTTCTATTGAATCTCTAATGTCTTTATTTATTCTAATATTTCCTGTGCTTTCTGTTCCTTTATAGCTAGATACATCCATAAAATCAAGTCCTACATCATTTGAAATATTTTCTGCAAGTTCAGCTAAGAACATAACAGAACCTTTTAAAAGTCCAATTAAAACAATTTCTTTTCCTGCGTAGTCTTTTTCTATTTGCTTTCCTAATTCTTGAATTCGTTCATCTAATGTTTTTTTATCTATTAATACTTTAATATTATCCATTTTTTTATTTCTCCTTTATTAATGTCTAAAATGTCTCATTTTTGTAAATACCATTGCTATTCCATATTCATTACATTTATCGATTGAGTCTTGGTCTTTAATTGATCCTCCTGGTTGTATAATTGCTTTGATTCCTGCTTTATGTGCTTCTTCTACACAGTCTGAAAATGGAAAAAATGCGTCTGATGCTAATACTCCACCTTGTGTTACCCCTTTTCCAATTAATTCTTCACTATGCTCAATTGCTTGTTTTGTTGCCCAAATTCTGTTTACTTGTCCTGGTCCTATTCCAATTGATTGTTTATTTTTTCCAAGTGCAATTCCATTTGATTTAACATATTTTACTATTTTCCAAGTAAATAGTAAATCATCCATTTGTTCTTTGGTTGGCTTTACATTTGTTACTACTTCATATTCGTCTAGTAGTTTAGAATCTATTGTTTGAACTATTGCTCCGCCATTTATTTTCTTTACATCATATGCCGTTTCTTTTTGTTTTACCTTTATTTCTGGAAGTTCTAGTACTCTAACATTTTTCTTTGCTTTTAATATTTCTAATGCTTCTTTTTCATAAGATGGTGCAACAATTACTTCTAAAAAGATATTACTCATTTCTTCTGCCATTTTTGCATTTACTTCTTCATTTGATACAACAATTCCACCAAATATAGATGTTTTATCTGCTGAAAATGCTTTTTGCCATGCTTCATAAATGTTATTGCTACTTCCTACACCACATGGATTACCATGCTTGCAAGCTACAACTGTTGGCTCTTCGAATTCTTTTAGTAATTCTAATGCTCCATTTGTATCATTTATATTATTAAATGATAATTCTTTTCCGTTTAGTTGTTTTGCCGTTGTTAAAGATCCTTCACATTTTCCTATTTCTTTATATAAAGCTGCTTTTTGATGTGGATTTTCTCCATAACGCATTTCTTGAACTTTTTCGTATGTCAAGGTTAATTTTTTTGGTAAACTATCGTCTTTTCTTTGTTCTTTAATATAGTTTGCAATCATAGCATCATAATTTGCCGTATGTTCAAATACTGCTTGCATCAATCTAAATTTTGTATCTTTTGAAACTTGTCCATTTTCTTCTAGTTCTTTTAAAACTACTTCATAGTCTTCTGGATTTGTAATAACTGTTACATCTTGATAGTTTTTTGCAGCACTACGAAGCATTGTTGGTCCACCAATGTCAATGTTTTCTATTGCTTCTTCTTGTGTTACTCCTTCTTTTAAAATTGTTTGTTTAAATGGATATAAGTTTACTACTACAAAGTCGATTGTATCTATTTTTAAGTCTTCTAGTTGTTTCATATGTTCTTGTTTGTCTCTTCTTGCTAAAATTCCTGCATGGACTACTGGATGAAGTGTTTTTACTCTTCCATTTAGACATTCTGGAAATCCAGTTAATTCTGATATTTCCATTACATTAACTCCTTCTTCTTTGAATTTTTTGTAAGTTCCACCTGTTGATACAATTTCTACTCCTTGTTTTTCTAATCTTTTTGCAAATTCTACGATTCCTGTTTTGTCTGATACACTGATTAATGCTTTCATATTTGACCTCCTAAAATTATTTTATTCGATACTATAATACTATATTTAATTATTTTTTTCAATATTTAAATATTTTTCTGCTCTTAAAAGTGCAATTGTAGAATTAGCATCAAAAATTCTTGTGTCAAAACCGTCTTTAACAATGCTAATTGCTTCGTCTAATGGTAATAATACATTTTCGATTACTTCTCCTTCTTCTGTTTGCAATTCCATAGATTGATTAGCATGTTCTGCTAAATATAAATGTGCTATGCTAGTACAGTATGCTGGGTCTGGCATATATAGACCCAAATCTGTCCACTTACATGTGTTTGGATCTACTCCGGCTTCTTCTCTTAATTCATCCATTGCTGCTAATTTATCATCCCCATGATGTTTTTCATCAACGTTTCCTGCTATGACTTCTAATGAAAGTCTTTCAATTCCAGCTCTGGGTTGTTTAACCATTATAACTTTATTGTCATCTGTAATGGCTACTACTGCTACCCAATTTTTTCTTTGTACCACTTCTCTTTGTATTATGCTTCCGTCTGGTAATTGCATATGTACTACATTTACATTTAACCATCCAGAATATACTCTATCTTTTTTTTGAATTTTTATTTCTTCCATATTGTTCCCTCTTTCTAATTATAATTTAATTATAATATACTATTTTTGTTGGATTTTTTCAACATAAAAATTCAAAATTAATTTTATATAAAAAGTTCAATATAGTTACATTTTATTTTTTATTAAAGTATATGATTAAATGCTCAATTGTTTTTTTATCTTGTTTTGATAATTTTTCATATCCTGCTATTGAATATTCTAAACTTTTATTTTCTTTTACACTTAAATATTCACTAAATATTTGATCTAATGTTACATGAAATAAATTACAAATACGAATTAAAACTTCATAAGATGGCTTTGCCCTGTCTTGTTCAATATCACTTATATATCTTACTGATACTTCAATATTTTCTGCCATTTTTTCTTGTGTATAACCATTGCTTTTTCTAATTTGTTGTATATTTTTACCAATTTTTATTATGCTTGATTTTTTCATCTTTATCTCCTATTTTTTTACTTTTTGTTTATATTATCAAATTTTTTTATTTGAATAAATGAACTATTATCGTGTATTATAGTTGTATAATTCTATATGTGTTTTATATATTCTTCAAGCATTTCATCAAGTTTTTTTCTTTCTTCGTCTATTTTATTTTTTTCTTCATTGTTTTCTATCATTTTTTCTATTTGCCTTAGCTTATTTTCTATTTGCTCTTTTAATTTTTTATTTTCCATATTATCACCCCATCATTAGTTTTAGTATTTTTTTCTTTTTTATTCTTTATACATTATTTTGTTTTATATGTCAAGTTTTATTTATATATCCTAGTAATATAAAGACATTATAGACTATAGAAAAGTTCAATATTTTTTATATTTTTCGAATAAAACTTGACAAATTGGCAAATACTGTGTAGAATAATTATTAAAATAAAAAATATATTACGTCTGTACAATGAAAGCATTTTAGAGATAACTTAAAAGAGAATAAGGGTCATTTGGCTGAAAGCCTTTAAAAGTCAACCTAAATTTGTGAAACACATTGGAGTAATTTTAATAAAGTGGAAAATCATTTTTGGTTTTCAAGCTGGGTGGCACCGCGGAAAAGTTTTATTTCGTCCCTGCATTAAATGCATGGGCGTTTTTGTTTTGTCTCATGCAAAAAATATGAGGAGGTTTTGAAAATGAAAGAATATCGAACTTGTACTTGCAATGATATTAGTTTAAATGAAGTTGGAAAGAAGGTTAGAATTGCAGGATTCGTGCAAACTATTCGTGATTTTGGAGGGCTTGTGTTTCTAGATATTAGAGATATGTATGGAATAACACAAGTTGTTACTTCAAGTGATGAAAAAGATGTTGATTTTGCATCTCATATTCCTTTGGAATCTTGTGTTAGTGTCTATGGTGAAGTTAGAAAAAGAGATGAAGAAACAATTAATCCAAAAATAAAAACAGGTTTAGTTGAAATTCGTATTGAAGAAATAACAATTTTAAATAAAAGGACAAAAAATTTACCTTTTGAAATAAATACAAATCAAGAAATTCGTGAGGATTTAAGGCTTCAATATCGTTTTCTTGATTTAAGAAATGATAGATTAAAAAATAATTTAATATTAAGAGCTAAAGTAATTCAATTTTTAAGAACTCAAATGATTGAACAAGGTTTTTTAGAGGTTCAAACCCCTATTTTAACTAGTTCTTCTCCAGAAGGCGCTAGAGATTATTTGGTTCCAAGTAGATTACACCCTGGAAAGTTTTATGCTTTACCACAAGCGCCACAACAATTTAAGCAATTGCTTATGGTTTCTGGTATTGATAAATATTTTCAAATTGCTCCTTGTTTTCGTGATGAAGATGCAAGAGCAGATAGAGCACCAGGAGAGTTTTACCAATTAGATATGGAAATGTCTTATAGCACACAAGAAGATGTTTTTGCAGCAATTGAACCTGTTATGTACAATACTTTTAAAAAGTTTTCTAATAAAGAAATTGTCAAATATCCTTTTCCAAGAATTCCTTATAAGGAATCTATGCTAAAATATGGAACAGATAAGCCTGATTTAAGAAATCCTTTAATTATTATTGATTTATCTGATTTCTTTAAAAAGTGTACTTTTAAACCTTTTATTGATAGAACAGTTCGTGCAATTAGAGTTAAAGGTCATCTTTCTAAAGGATTCCATGAAAAAATGCTTGATTATGCAATAAGCATTGGTATGGCTGGACTTCGGATATTTAGAAGTACAAGAAGATTTAAGTTTTAAAGGTCCAATTGATAAATTTATTCCAGATGATTTAAAGCAAGAATTATTAAAATTAGCAGAGTTAGGAAAAGACGATACTATTTTCTTTATTGCAGATAGTAAACAAAGAGCAACAGAACTTTCTGGTCAAATTCGTTCAGAGCTTGGAAAAAGATTAAACTTAATTGATGAAAATACTTTTTCTTTTGCATGGATTATTGATTTTCCAATGTTTGAAGAAGATGAACATGGAAACCTTGCATTTAGCCATAACCCATTTTCTATGCCACAAGGTGGCTTAGAAGCATTGAATAGTAAAAATCCGTTAGAAATACTTGCTTATCAATATGATATTGTTTGTAACGGAATTGAACTTTCTTCTGGTGCGGTTAGAAATCATGATATTGAAATTATGGTTAAGGCATTTACAATGGCAGGTTATACAGAAGAAGAAGTTAAAACTAAATTTGGAGCTTTATATACTGCATTTCAATTTGGTGCTCCGCCTCATAGTGGTATTGCACCAGGAATTGACCGTATGCTTATGCTTCTAACTGATTCTGATAGTATTAGAGAAGTTATTGCATTTCCACTAAATAGCAAAGCCCAAGACTTAATGATGGGAGCACCAAGTAATGTAAAACGTGAACAATTAAGGGATATTCATATTCAACTTGATTTAAAATAAAAAAATAAAGCGTATAGTCTACAATTTTTAAGATTATACGCTTACTTTTATTTTTTTTTCTTTCTATTTTCTTCAAATTCTTCCCATGATTTACTAAATTCATGGTTAGCAAACATTTCTTTTAAGCCAGTAATTTGTTTTAGTCTAACAATTTCATCTAGTTCCATTCCTAGATGCTTTGATATTTCTTTTTCTGTCCAGCCTTTTTCTGTTAAAGTTAATACAATGTGTGACATATCTGCAATTTGGTGTGTTCCTCTTGCTCTATTGTGCCTAATTGTACTTGCCATACGGTTTTCTAAGTCTTTGTCTATTGTAACAATTGGTATTTGTTTTAAATCGAAATATTCTTTAGCACACCTATAACGGTGAAATCCATCAACTACAATATACTTATCTCTTTCTTTATCATAATAAGTTACAATAGGTTGAGTGTACCCATCTTCTTCAATTGAATGTCTTAATAGCTGCATCTCTGGCGGTGCAACTTTGTTAGGGTTGTAGTCGTTTGCTTCCACTTTATCTATATCAACCATTTTAACATTTAATACGGGAAATTCTATTTCTTTCATTTTATTTTTCACGTTCCTTTCTCTATAATGGTTATTTTGACATTACTTGAGCTTCATTATAAACTATTACAAAGTTTTTATATGATGCTCCTTCACTTATTTTTAAACCACATTTTTCATAAATTTCTGTATACTTATTTGTAACCGTGCTATAAGTAATTTGATTTTCTTTTAAAATCTTTTTTAATATTTCTTCTAAATATGTATCTTTTGTGGTATAAATATTTTTTATTACATTTTTGTTTATAGAAACAAAAGCCATAACTTTGTCTTCTTCAATATATATATACCATTCTTTGCTATCATCATCATAAATTCTATCATTCATTTGTTTTTCTATTGACCTTGATCCAAAAAATTTTCCCATATATTCATAAAAATTATTGTCTTGGTTAGTCATTTTTACAATCATATTTATTTTCCTCCATAATTTTCTTTTATTATTTTTTGTAATGTTTTATCATCTGTTCTTGTCTTTTCGTTTAATAAGTTATCCCATTTATGAATTAATTCTTGTAATTGCCTATCATCATTTTTGGTTTGTGCAAAAGATAGTCTTCTTAAATAAAAATCATTTTTTTCAATAGCTCTTGCGATTCTTCTCCAAGATATAACTTTCTTTTGATTTTCTAACTTGCAATCAGCAAAATCTGGAATGTTTTTTATATCTACTCCATATTTGTTTTGGTGCCAAAGCATAAATTTTTTTATTTTTCTGTAATAATGTAGCATTAAATCTTTATTATAAATTCCTATACTTTCTAACAAAAATACTGTATATTCCTGCCAACTCATAAAGTTTGGCTTACAAGATTTTATATTGCCAAGTGCTGTTGTTTTGCAATAAATATTTCCAAAGTTAACTCCGTTTACTCTATTTAATATTTTGCTCCAAGTATCATATTCTAAGGCTTTAAATTGATCTAATCCATTTCTTTGGTCATCACCATATGGCTGGCATAGTCTTTGCTCGTATATACTTAATCCATTTTTGTACATTAATTCGTATATATAATTAAATTTTAAGTCTAATTTGCTTACTGCTCCCCATATGTCTTCTGTTTTCCAGTCATAAATTGGATAGAAATTATATACATCTATATGTCTTTCATTGTATTTTATTTTTGTTGTCCAATTATATCCTTGGAAAGTAAGTTTGCGATCTTGGAAGGCAATTGTTCTAAATCGGTTTAAGCTCTCATCTGTTCTTATTCCTATTCCACATGCTACTTTATTTTTATATTTCTTTAAATACCAATCAGCAAATTGAACTATAAATTCTTCAAATTCTTCTCCTTTTTTAAACCATTCAAATGGGCAATTATGTATGTTAATACTATCTTCTGGTAGCTTTCTAATCCATAAGTGTTTACTTTCTTCTTCCCAACAAATCCATTTTGGTTGTAATACAGAAACCGCATTTCTTAAAGCTATTGGTAATGCAATATGATAAAAGTCTCTTATTTGAGATAATTTTTTAATTTCTTCTACATGTTCTACTGTATAGCGATATTGTGCTTCTAAATCAATAAATAATATATCAAATTTTTTATTCATCTCTTTTGCAACTTGGTTTGCCAGTTGCACCATTACAGAACTGTCTTTTCCTCCACTAAAACTAAAATATATATTATCAAAATTTTCAAATATAATGTGCAGTCTTTCGATTGCTGCGTCTAATACGTTTTTTTCTAAATATTTTTTTGGCATATTTCATTTTCCTCTTTTCATCTTTTAGAATTATATCATTTTTAGTATACCATGTAAAGTTTTGTCGAAAAATATTTTCTTTGTAAAATATTGAAATATTATGTAAAATATGCTATAATTATAAGTGATGAACTTCTTTACTCCGTTCATCATGAATAAAACATTTTATAGTAGGAGGAAAGAAAAATGAAGAAACTCGTAGAAATGATTGCCAGCGGAGAAATTTCTGCTGAAGACCTTGCAAACGCTCAAGATCTCATCGAGCGGGCAAACTTGGTAAAACAAGCTTTAGAAGCTGTTTCCAAAAATCTTGTGTTTCCATTAGGTGTAGACAACGTGAGTTGTTATTCCTATATGGATCGGGCAGGCGAATACTACGCCTACGGGATGTGCTCCCGAGATGGTGTGGTAAGATTTTATTCCAATTGGGGTGGGAACCACCTCATTGGAAGTTGCAATTTGAATGATTTTTCGAGTGTCTTCATGGCATTCGAAAATCAGGAATTAGCTGGCGACCTGAGACGCTTTTTAGAAGCTCAGATTGCCAAGTAGCAGTAGCAAAAAAAAAAGAAAAATATATTTTCTTTTCCTCGAAAGAGGTTTCTTTTTTTGCTTTTAATAATATTGTTACTATAATTTTTGGCAATTCTTAAAATTACTGCTATAGTAATAGTAGTTTAAGTAATTATATCCGTTTATAAGAGCAACACTAGATATGTGAGGAGAACACATATCTTTTTTTATGTAATAAAAAAGAGCATGGAGAAAATACTTAAAGTTAAAAAAAATCGCTTTAAATTTTAAATTCAAGCGATTTTAAAAAAATTTATTCTACACTCTTATTTCATTCTTCTATACCATATATTTTGTTTCCATCTTCTGCTACATCTTTAATATATAAATTTGTTTCTCGTTTCAAGCAAACTAATGGACGAACAGCTCTTCCATAAGGACTATTATAATCACAAAAACTAACTATACCTGTTGTTACTATCACAATTGGATCTTTCTCATTGATTGCTCGTGGTGAAGCAATCCAATACCCATTACAATTTCCAGTTGCTCCATTAGCTGCTATATTTTCCTCCTGAGTATGAGGAAAAAACGTTGAATACTTATTTTTCAATATTTCTAATTTTAAATTACTCATTTTATAATCACTATTATCCTTTTGCCTTATACCGTCCACAAAAATGTAATCACGACCCAATAAACCACCTTTCTTTCCCCAATAGTATCCAAAATTATTTTGTACTTGTGCATCTAATTCCAGAAATTCATCTTCTGTAGGATTTGTTGCATTCCAAGCTGCAATCCACATTTCTAATGTTGACCCTCCTATAACATATTCTGCTTTATCACTCTTAAAACTTTTCCAATTTTCTGGGTTTAATAAAGTTGATACACATTTTACACAATTTACTTCCTTATTTTCATTATCTGGTGTATTGTACATAATTAATTTAAAAAAATCTTCCGTATTAGATATTGTTTGATACTCTGGAGCATCGTCATTCCAGTTTACAGATAAATTTTCAAATCCTTCCATTGTTGCCTTTTCCATTTTTGCTAACCCCATTGCTTCTACTAAATTTTTATTATTCGTAGGTACATAATCTGCTGCTATTAAAAATAATCTATCTTCTCCTGATTCATTCCCTGCATAGAATAATTTCCAGTCATTCGTGTAATCATTATCATTATTTAAATCCACTTTATATTCTACATATGACCCTATCTCATTTTTCAAATTGTCTACTATTTTATCTGCTGTCTTTATTGTTCCTCCCTCATTCTCTATAATTTGTTCTAATATATTAACTTGTGTTTCTTCTTTTTTACTTGCTAATTCCGTCTCTTCTTTTGCTTCCTTAGCTTTAGCTAATATTCCATTATCCCCTGTTAACGTTGCAATTGATACTGCAGCCAATATTAAAAGGACTATTATGGTTATTACAAGCGCAATTAGTGTAATACCTCTACTTCTTTTTAAACTCTTGTTTTGTTCCATTTTTGCTTTTTGTTTGTACATTTTATTTTCCTCCTTCTTTTGTTTTATGTAGCATTGTTGTTACAATATATATTTTTTATACCATACCAATTATATTTTTTCAATAGTTTTTGAAAAATATTCATTAAATGTTGTAAATTTTTCTTTTTGTTAGACATTTGTTAGACCAAAATCTTATTAATTTAATAACAGAAGTTTACCTTGTGATATTTAAATACTAATTTTTATATAATACTATACTTTTAAACAATTTGTGATATAATAATAAAAAAACAAATTGGAATCCTGAACCTATTTTACATTCAATTTGTGCATTTGCAAATGACATAGATAATTGGGGTGGCGGATACATTTTAATTGGTGTAGATGAAGATAACGGAAAACCAAGATTGCCTATAACAGGTCTTAAAATAGAAGAAATTGATAGAATACAAAAAGATTTATTAAATAAATGTAAATTAATACAACCTGAATATGTACCTATTGTTGAACCTGTTGTATACCAAAATAAACATATTTTAATTGTATGGTGTCCTGGTGGTAGTACAAGACCATATAAATGTCCTACAACATTAGATAAAGATTTTTCAAAAGGCTATTCTTATTATGTTAGAAAAATGTCTAGTACAATTAAAGCAACAGTTGCAATAGAAAAAGAATTATATACTCTTTCTAATCAAGTACCTTTTGATGATAGGATTAACCATAAAGCACAAATTCAAGACTTGAAACTGCCATTAATTCAAAACTACTTATATGAAATTAAAAGCAAATTATATGAAGAATCTAAAAATATGGATTTAGTTGAATTGTGCCAAGCCATGAGAATTGTTGAAGGTACACCAGAATATTTAAAACCTGTAAATGTTGGACTATTATTTTTCAATGATATGCCTCAAGATTTTTTCCCATATTCTCAAATTGAAGTAGTTGATTTACGAGAAGGTCCTGAAGGTGATGACATGAAAGAAAACATTTTCAAAGGTCCTTTAGATTATATGATAAAAAGTGCTTTAAGATTTTTACAAAACTATTTAATAGAAGAACGAATACAAAAAGTTTCTTATCAAGCTGAAGCAATCAGATATTTTAATTATCCTTATGATGCAATAGAAGAAGCTTTAGTCAATGCTATGTACCACCGCCGGTTATGATGTTAGAGAACCTGTTGAAGTTAGAATTTTAAAAGATAGAATTGAAATTAGTAGTTATCCTGGTTTAGAGCGTTCTATTCCAGTTAGTGCAATACATGATAATAATATTCGTGGTAAAAAATATCGTAATCGTAGAATTGGTGATTTTTTAAAGGAATTAAAATTAACTGAAGGTAGAAATACAGGAATTCCTAAAATTAAAAGAGCTTTGAAAAATAATGGTTCACCTGATCCTATTTTTGAAACTGATGAAGATAGAACTTATTTTATTACTACTATTTTAATACATGAAGGATTTAGAAAAGACATTAAAAGTATACCAAAAAGTATACCAAAAAGTATACTAAAAAGTATCTCTAAAACACAATCTAATATTTTAGATTTGATTAAAAATAATAATATAATTACTCAACAAGAATTATCAAAGCAATTAAATTTATCTTTACCAACTATTAAGAAAAATATAAAAATTTTAAAAGAGCTTGGTATCTTATCTAGACAGGGTTCTAATAGAAATGGATATTGGAATATATTAAATAATATAGATGATACACTTGCTGTAAATGAAATGTTTGAAGATTTGGATAAATAGGAGGCTTTTAAATGGCTAACATCCCTAAAAACATATTGGAAATAATAATCAAATATATTCAAGAACTATCTAAAGAAATATCAATAGATAAAGTAATTATCTTTGGCTCTTATGCAAAAAATAATTATAATGAGGATAGTGATATTGACATTGCCATTTTTTCTAAAGATTTTAAAAATAGTTCTATTATTGAAGATATGTCTTTTCTTTTAATAAAAACTTCTGGCTTAGGTATAGACTTACAACCTCAACCATTTACTCTTGATGATTATTCAAATCCAGATGGTTTAGTAAAAGAAATTTTAGATACTGGTATAGAATTAAAAGTTGCTTAATATGAATGTTTTAGAAATATTATGACTGGCGATAAAATAATCAGTTATTTACTATGTAAAATCAGCATTTTCTAATTTTTAAGTATTTTTTATTTTTTTACGAGTAAATAAAAATATTATTAATTTTTTTTGCACCTCATTATTGAGGTGTTTTATTTTTTTGAAAGAAGGTGAAACTTTTGAAAGAAAACAATTTAAAAGGTCTATGGATACCTTATGAAATCCTAACAAATGAAAAATTAAGTGATAAAGAAAAATATATCTATTCCCTAATATTATTTTATAGTAAAAATGATGGATATTGTACCATCACAAATAAATATTTAGCCACTATTGTAAATTTATCTGATACAAGAGTATCAAAATTAGTTAGTAGTTTATCTAGAAAGAAATATGTACAAGTAATTACAAACTTTCAAGATACAACTAGACAAATAATTAATAGAAAAATAATACCACTAGTCAAATATGACACCCCTCCCTATTCAAAATCAACTACTTATAATGTCAAAAATAACAATGCTTCTAGTCAAAATTATACTAATAGTATGGCTAATAATGACAAGTATATAAATAATAATAAAACTAATAATTATAGAAATACCATCAATCCTAATAGAAGAATATACACTACAGAAGATTTTGAAAATTTATATGCTAATGATTTTTAGACTATATTGGTCTTTTTTTATTATAAAAATTTATTTTAACTTGGAAAGGAGATGAATTTTTATGGAAAATCCAAATGAACTATATAATTTATTACAAGCCTTAAACAAATCTTTAAATGCTGTTTTAAAATGCTCATACATTGATTCTTTTGATAAAAAACTGGAACGATTTTTATATTCTTTAGAAAAAATAAGATTTGAAATTTATGAGCAAGTCAGATTTTTAAATAATACTTGCTATGATAATAAGATTCATTTTATAGACAATAATTATAAAGCGAATTTAAAAGATAATGTATTATCTCTATATATACCTGAAAAATTACCAAATTTAACAAATAGATCATCTTATGCTCATAAACAAATTATATTTAATATTGCAGAAATAACTAAACAATATAAAAGATTATTTTATGATAAATTTGTTATTGTCGTTGTAAGGATATTCGATAAAAGAAAAGTTTGGGATGTTGATAACAGAACTGTCAAGCCTATTCAAGATGGTTTAGTTCATGGAGGAGTCATTAAAGATGATAATTTATTTAATTGTTGTTATATGGTACAAGGTTTTTATTGTGATACTCCTCATATCGAAGTTTCAGTTTTAAAAGCTGACAAAATTTTAAACTTTATTGATAATAATTTACCAGATATTAACAAATGACTATAGCAAAATTTGATGAATTTTTTTCGTTATTTTTTTGCTATAATCATTTCTATATAACTTCCCTATTTTTCAATGATTTTTTTACTTTTTTATATTATTTTTTGACTAGAGTAGAGGCGTCATATACGAAGTATATGGTGCCTCTACAAAGGTACGGTTGTTTAAATGGTTAAGGGTTTGTGTTTGTTAGGTTTGATTTTCATTGGATTTATGGGGGAATTTAAGAAAGTTTGGAGGTGTTATGAAATAATGAAAAAGGGATTAGTTTTACAAGAAAGAGATGTAGAGTTATTAGAATTTTTAGCACAATATAAAACAATTACATTAGATAATACTAAATATATTTATGGTACTAAAACTTATCAAGAAAAAAGGATATGTCGCCTAGTAAAAGAAAAATATTTAACTAGATTAAAACATAGAAAAATTTCATTAGGTATAAAAGGGAAAAAATTTTTAAATGAAATTGGTACAGAAGTTAAAATACATTGTAGAAATCCTAACAATATGGAAAGGTTAAAAGTGATTAGTGATATTGCAGCATTCACACATTTTAGTAATACTATGGACTTCATACCTAGTTGGTTTTTGAAAGATAGAAATACTCCTACAAAAGATTCAAGAAGATATTTAGGACTTTTATCCTTTGATAAAAATTTTTATACCGTTTATTCTGTATATGGAAACAAAGATGATAAATACATTACATCTATCTATTATGACTTAAAGAAAGAACAAGAATTTTGTAATTCGATTATTTTCATAAATGATTTAGAAAAAATATTATATTACAAAAAAAGCTTTGGCTTTAATGATAAACATTTATATTTAATTGAATATAATGAGTTTAATAAAAAAATTATTAGAAATTATGATAAAATTAGAAGTTGTATGTTTAATGATTTATCTAAAAAACATAAAATAGAATATACTGATTTTAGATATATGGATTTCTTAGTAGATAATGAACTTTACTTAAAAATTATGCTATTTTTAGACATAAATCAAATTGGTTATTTATCTAATTTTCTTAACATTAATGCTAATTATCAAGATAAGATGTATTTTGTTTGTTTTCTAGAAGACGAAAAATATTTAAAATATTTAATTAAAGATTGCAATACTATAATTATTGAACGATCTACAATTGAAGAATATTTAGAAAAAGATTTTATTGAAATTAATGGAATTAAAATAGATATTCCTACTGAATAGCAAATAGAGGCAATACTATATTGCCTCTATTTGCACAATTTTGTTATAAAATAATATAAAATAATTAGGAGTTTTATATTATGAGTGGTAGCAAAAAATTAAACAATAAATCTAATGTTATTTCTGAAAATTTTAAAAAATTTAGAGAAGAAAGTGGGTACTCTCAACGAGTACTTTGTGAAAAGTTAGAATTAATGGGATTACAATTATATAAGGCTGATATTTATTCTATTGAACATAATAAACGTTCAGTTAAAGATTTTGAATTATTAGCTTTTTCAATTGTTTTTAATAAACCAATTGAAGATTTCTTTAAAAATGTAACTGATTTCGAATAGTGTACTTAAAATAACTTTTTAAGTACATTTATTTTTTATTTTCATTCCATCCACTAATCCAATTTTATATGATAAATGTACATCAAAATCACAAATTTCATATATTAAACCTTTTATTTCTTCTAATTCTTTTTTATTTATATTATTTAATTTTTTCGTTAAGTTTTCATATTTTGTTTCTAATTTCTTTAATACCTTTTTATATTCCACACTAAAAGAATTGTTGGATTTTATTAATTCTGTAGATATTAACAATTTATCTATACCAGAAGCTTATCAATGGATAGCCGATGTAAAAAGTAAAGCAAATAAAATTAATAATAATGGAGCAATTAAATGAAAAGAAAAGGAAATTTATATCAAGAAATTTATAAATTTGAAAATATACTTTCTGCTTTTAATGAAGTTTGTAAAAATACTAAAAATAAGAAAAAGGTAGCAAATTTGAAAGAATATAAATGTATTTATATTTCTAGAATTTATAATATTTTAAAAAATAAAGAATATAAACCTGGACCTTTTAATGTTTTTACTATTTATGAACCAAAAGAAAGAAGAATTGTAAGTCAAAATATGCAAGATAAAATAATTAATCATCTAGTTGCAAGGTATATTTTATACCCTGCTATTCTTCCCTGTCTTTTAGATGTAAACGTTGCTAGTAGAAAAGGACTAGGAACAAGTGAAGGTGTTAGATTAGCCAAAAACTTTCATAGAATTTGTAAAGTGAAATATAAAACTTATTATATTTTAAAATGTGATATTAGCAAGTTTTTTGCAAGTATAGACCATGCTATATTAAAACAAAAATTAAAAAGAAGAATTAAAGATAAAGATGCTTTAAGAATTGTTTTTGATATTATCGAAATAGAAGAAAATGGATTAAGTATAGGTGCTATGACAAGTCAAGTTCTTGCTATCTTTTATCTTAATGATATGGATCATTTTATTAAAGAAACTTTAAAGATAAAATACTATTTGAGATATCAAGATGGTGCGACCCGTTTCTAAGTGAAAAGCTTGGACACTAATTAAATTAGGAGAACTAATATTTCGATAAGTGGAATGATAGAGTAACGCCTTGAAACGCTTACCTTAAATTACGACAGGCAAATATTTGTGTAATAAAATAAATGTCTGAAGCTCGTTAAAGTCGGCAGAGAGTTACCCAAACAAATAATGATGTGGAAAGTGGCTTGGAGGCAAGCTATGTAACCTATATGCCGGAGGTCTATAAAATATCTATGGTTAGAATGTAGTGAGGAACTACTGACGAATCTTCGAATGTACAGGTCTAGAGGTAGCAATAATAGAAATGTTATTACACTTGTTTAGAGTGGGCAATTGTGGTAGAGTAAAAATCGTCCATATGAAATACCATATAGTGTTATAGGCACTATCAAGATTGCAGGACTATAGAAGAAACCTAAGGGTATATGAACAGATAGAAATATTGGAACGGGGAAAGGTTAGAATATGGAGCTATTACAAGTGATGAAATATTTGTAGAAAATTCATAATCTACATTAATCTAACTGAGAGCGGTGTCATGTTAGCTATGAAATTATAGAAATATAATGGAGCGAAGGGCACTAGTCATTTTAATAAAACAATTAATAAATATATAGTAATCATAGGTTCGATTAAGACTAAGAAAAGCGAAATCCAAATTGAAGGAGATTAGCTGACTATGACAAATGTTAAAAAGAAACAAAAACTAAGAAATAATGAATACTACAATTTACAAGAAACATTCGATGAACTTTATGCTAAAAGTAAAAGAAATTACATATTCACTGACCTTATGAAGTTAATTACATCTAAAGAAAACATACAATTAGCCTATAGAAACCTAAAAAAGAATGATGGAAGTTATACAGCAGGAGTTGATGGAAAAAATATTGAATATCTACAGAACTGGGAAATGAATAAATTAATTTTACATATACAAAGAAAATTTAATAATTATTCCCCTCAACCAGTTAGACGAGTAGAAATTCCAAAACCTAATGGTAAAATAAGACCGCTAGGAATACCTACAATAATGGATAGAATGTTGCAACAATGTATATTGCAGGTATTAGAGCCAATATGTGAAGCTAAATTTCATAAAAAAAGTAATGGATTTAGACCAAATAAAAGTACAGAAAATGCAATTGCACAAATGGAAACTCTAATACAGTTGAATAATTACCATATTATTATAGACATTGATATCAAAGGTTTCTTCGATAATGTGAGTCATTCAAAACTTTTAAAACAAATTTGGACATTGGGAATAAGGGATAAAAAACTAATATGTATAATATCAGCAATGTTAAAAGCAGAAATTAAAGGAATAGGAATACCAGAAAAGGGTACACCACAAGGTCGGTATTTTATCTCCACTACTTTCAAATATTGTTTTAAATGAACTTGACTGGTGGATAGCAAGTCAATGGGAGTTTTTTCCTTTAGATGTAAATAAGCAAAAGAATAAAAATTACTATTTAAAGAATTCTAATCTTAAAAAGTGTTATATAGTTCGTTATGCAGATGATTTCAAAATAATTTGCAAAAAGAAGTCTGATGCAGAAAAACTATTTATAGCAACTAAAGATTGGTTAAAAGAGCGACTTAAACTTGAAATAAGTCCCGAAAAATCAAAAATAGTAAATCTTCGAAAACATTACTCAGAATTTTTAGGTTTTAAAATTAAAGTTAAACCTAAAAGAAAAAAATATGTAATTAAAAGCCATATAAGTGATAAAGCAAAAAAGAAAATTAAAACAAATTGCAATAAGGCAATAGAAAATATTCAAAACTCTAAAAATAATTTAGATGAATTGATGAATATTCAAAAATATAATTCAACAGTTATAGGAATACACAATTATTATCAAATTGTAACAATGGTATGTTGGGATTTGGGAAAAATCGCTTATGAAGTCAGTCGAACTATGTATATAAAGTTAAGAAAAAGAGTAAATAGAAAATGTAATAAAGTTAATAAAAAAGGCTATGTATATAAACGTTATCGGAAAAAGCAAACAAGTAAGATATTTATCTGGACAAATAATTGCTCCACTTGGTTATGTTAGGCATAGAATTCCATTGCAAATATCAAATGATATAAACAAATATACAATTGAAGGCAGGAAGTCTATTCATAAAACAATACATCATATTAATACGAATATTCTAAAACATCTAATGGAACACCCTAACCCAAAAGCAAGTATTGAATATAATGATAATCTATTATCACTATATTCAGCCCAAAAAGGTAAATGCAGAATTTGCAGAAAAGAGCTAGAATTAGAAGAAATTTATTGTCATCATATAATACCAAAAGAAATTGGTGGAACTGACGAATATAAAAATCTAATTATAATTCATATAGATATACATAAGCTAATACACAGTACAAACGATGATGAAGTTACTAAGACTATTACAAAACTTAACTTAGATGCAGAACAAATTGAAAAAATAAATAAACTTAGAAAGAAATTACTACTAAAATCAATTTAGCATTTGAAAATTATAAATATTATTACAATTATTAAAATGAGGGCACGCCGTATGAGTAGGAAACTCTCACGTACGGTGTAGAGCAGGGGAAAATCTGGAGATGAAATCAAAGGATTACCTATTGCTATATTTTTTACTCTTTCATCCTTCTAAAGACTATTTAAAATATTGTTTAAATGAATTAGAAAAGTTTTTAGAAAAAGAAAATTTAACTTTAAATAAAAAGACTAGAAT
>CANQPY010000013.1 GCA_947625835.1 uncultured Clostridia bacterium
TGAAAATCTTAAAATCAAATTTTTTAGATATTTTTTTAGATGTTACTAAAAATTTGATATTTTTTGGTACAAATTATTGTTTGGTGGTCTGAAGTGGAATCGAACCACTGACACGGAGATTTTCAGTCTCCTGCTCTACCAACTGAGCTATCAGACCATTAAATTGCACCAAAGATTTTCAGTCCTCTGCTCTACCAACTGAGCTATGAAGCCATAAAATAAAAAAATGGCGACCCGGAACGGGCTCGAACCGTCGACCTCTAGCGTGACAGGCTAGCGTTCTAACCAACTGAACTACCGGGCCATAAAATAATGGTGGTCGCTATAGGGCTCGAACCTATGACCCCCTGCTTGTAAGGCAGATGCTCTCCCAGCTGAGCTAAGCGACCGCTTTGTCTTTCAACGAAGTTTATTATACTAATTTTTAATATACTTGTCAAGTACTTTTTTAATTTTTTTCACATTTTGTTTCATTTTTTGTTAATGTTTAGACTTTAACTTGCTTGCTATAAAAAGTTCAATATATAATTGATTTTAGTCTGAACAGTAACCATTTTTTAGAATCTTACATATAATATAAAAAATGGAGGTTTATTTATGTGTGGAATTGTTGGATTTACTAATTTTAGTAAAAAATTTGACAATAAAAAAGAAATTTTATTTAACATGACAAATTCATTATCTAAAAGAGGACCTGACGAAAATAACTATTATTTTTCTGACAATATAGCTATGCGGTCATAGAAGATTAATTATAATTGATCCAGAAAATGGAAAGCAACCAATGACTGCAAAATATGCTGGCAATAAATATACATTAGTTTATAATGGTCAACTTTATAATTCAGAAGAAATTAAAAATGAATTAATAGAAAGTTATGGTTATGAATTTCAGGGTTATAGTGATACAGAGGTTATTTTAAAGGCTTATATTCAATGGGGTTCAGAAATAATTTCAAAATTTAATGGTATTTTCAGTTTTGCAATTTGGAATGAAAATAAAAAAGAACTATTTTTAGCAAGAGACCATTTTGGAATCAAGCCTTTGTATTATACTATAATTGATGGAGATATAATTTTTGCTTCTGAGATAAAAGCAATATTAAAATATCCTAATGTAAAATTAGAATTAAATAGCCAAGGTATTTCAGAATTATTTGGAATTGGTCCTGCACATACTCCCCGGAACAACTATATTTAATAATATTTATGAAGTAAAGCCTGCTCATTTTGCAATATTCAATAAAAACGGTTTACACATTACAAAGTATTGGGAATTAAAAAGTAAAGAACATACTGATAATTTTGAAGAAACTTGTAATAAAGTACAAAAATTGCTAAATGATGCAATAGATAGGCAATTAGTATCTGACGTGCCTTTATGTTGTTTACTGTCTGGAGGTTTAGATTCAAGTATAATAACTGCATATGCAAGTCGTTATTATCAAAAAAATGGTTTACCTCCTTTAGATACTTATTCTATTGATTATGTTGATAATGATAAAAACTTTGTTAAAAGTGATTTTCAGCCAAACTCTGATAAACATTATATTGATATAATGAAAGATACTTTTCATACAAATCATCACGAAGTTGTAATAGATACACCTGAACTTGCAAAGGCACTTGAAGATGCAATGATAGCAAGAGATTTTCCTGGTATGGCAGACGTTGACTCTTCTTTATTATTGTTTTGTAAATATGTAAAAAAAGGTGCTACAGTTGCCCTATCTGGTGAATGTGCTGATGAAATTTTTGGAGGATATCCTTGGTTTTTCCGTGAAGATGCATTAAATAGCAATACTTTTCCTTGGTCTATTGCTATAGCAGAGCGTCAACAATTGTTAAATCCTTATATCTCCTCTAAAGTTAATCTAAAAGAATATATAGATTATAGGTATAATGAATCTTTAGAAAATGTAGAAATTTTAGCAACAGACAGTCCTGAAACTGCTGAAAAAAGAAAAATTTCTTATTTAACTATGAACTGGTTTATGCAAACACTTTTAGATAGATCAGATAGAACTTCTATGTACAATGGTTTAGAACTTCGTGTACCATTTTGTGATTATAGATTAGTACAATATGTATGGAATATTCCTTGGGAATGGAAAGCATATAATGGTAGAGAAAAAGGATTACTACGACATATATGTAAAAGCTTTCTTCCTCAAGAAATTGTAGAAAGAAAAAAATCTCCTTATCCAAAAACTCATAATCCAACTTATTTAAAAACTGTAAAGCAAATGCTTACAGAAATTATGCAAAATAAAAATGCTCCTATTAACGATTTATTAAATAGAAAATATATTTTAGATATTCTTCAAACAGATGGAACTGCTTTTTCTAGACCTTGGTTCCGGTCAATTAATGACAGGTCCTCAGCTTATGGCTTACCTTTGCCAAGTAAATATGTGGCTTGAAAGATATCAACCTAAAATTGAAATATAAAATGTCAAACGGAATTAAAATTTTTAAATCTTAATTCCGCTTTTTATTTATAATTTAAATTTTCTGATGACTTCGTCAATACTTTCTTGTGGTGTAGATGCACCTGCCATAATTCCTATCTTTTGAAATTTGTTATTATCGCTTTCATTTAAATCACTTGCTACTTCAATTAAAACAGTATTTGGACAGTTATTTTTTGCAATTTCATATAGTTTTTTTGTGTTAGAACTATTCCTTCCTCCAATAATAATCATCTTATCTACTTTTTTTGAAAGTTCTTCTGTCTCTTTTTGCCTTAGCATGGTTGCACTGCAAATTGTATTTTTAACTACAAATTCAATATTTTTATTAATTTTATCTTGTAATATGTTTTTTATTATATCAAATCTTTTTAAACTATATGTTGTTTGTGCAATTAAAAGTAATTTGTTAATTTTAGTTTCTTCAAACTTTTTTATTGCATCTTTTACATCTTCTTCTTTTTCTATTACATAGTAATTTTCACAATAACTTAAAGTTCCAATATTTTCTGGATGATTTTTATTTCCTAACAAGAAAATAAAATAACCTTCTTTATTATATTTATCTGCTATTTCATGTATTTTTAAAACATTTGGACATGTATAGTCTTGAATTGGTATATTTTTTTGTTTCGAAATATTATATATTTCTTTTGGAACACCATGAGCACGAATTATAGTAAGTCCTTTTGATTCTTCAATTTTTTCTATACAATTTACACCTAGTTTCTCTAATTTTTCTATTACTTGCTTATTATGAACAAGCTCTCCTAGGCAATAAATGTTTTCTTTGGCTTGTTTTGCTTCGTTTATTACACCTTCAACTGCTCTTTTTACACCATAGCAAAAACCAGCCGTTTTTCCAACTAGAATTTCCATTGTTTTGCAACTCCTATTTATTAATCATATTTAATATTTCTTTCTTTAATTCACTAACCATATCTTCCTGTTTTATTTTTCTAATAATTTGTCCTTTTTTAAATAGCAATCCTTCTTTTATTCCTCCTGCAATTCCAATATCCGCTTCTTTGGCTTCTCCTGGTCCATTTACGGCACATCCCATAATAGCAACTGTAATATTACTATCAAGAGTTTGCAAAAATTCTTCCATTTCTTTTGCAATTGGAATTAAATCCATTTGTGTTCTTCCACAAGTAGGGCAAGAAACTAAAGTTGGAATATTATTGTATAAATTACAATCTTTTAAAATTTCCTTTGCAACTTTAACTTCCTTAATTGGATCATCACAAAGAGAAACCCTTAAAGTATCACCTATTCCTTGCCTTAATAAAATTCCAAGTCCAATACTAGATTTAATAGTTCCACTAAATTCTGTTCCGACTTTCTGTAATGCCTAAATGAAGAGGACATTCAAATTCTTTAGAAGCTTCTTCATATGCTTGTATGCATAAATCTAAATTAGATGCTTTTAAAGAAATTGCATAGTTATAAAAATCTAAATCTTCTAATATTTTTATATGTTTTCTTGCACTTTCAACCATTGCTTTTGCAGTAGGCTTTCCATACTTTTCTAAAAGTTCTTTTTCAATAGAACCACTGTTTACGCCTATTCTAATAGGAATATTTTTTTCTTTGCAAGCATCTACTACTGCTTTTACCCTATCTTTTGAACCAATATTTCCTGGATTAATTCTAATTTTATCTACTCCAGCTTTAATTGCTTCTAATGCAATTTGATAATCAAAATGAATATCTGCAACAATTGGAATATGAATTTTTTCTTTTATTTGCTTAATTGCTTTTGCATCTTCTTTATCTAGGCAAGCTACTCTAATAATTTCACAGCCTGCTTTTTCTAAATTCAAAATTTGTTTTACAGTTGCATCAACATCTTTTGTTTTTGTATTGCACATAGATTGAATTACAACTTTATTTTGCCCACCTATTCCGAACATTTCCTACCATTATTTTTCTTGTTTGTGTTCTATTCATATTTTGCTCCTTATAATTAATTCATTTGAACAGTTCCTACAATACTATTAACATCATCTATATTATGCTTTTTCATGTAATCTTCAATTCCAATTACTGTTTTTACACTTGTATATGGATCAATAAAATTACCTGCTCCAATTGAAATAGCCTTTGCACCTGCTAACATAAACTCAATAGCATCATCTCCATTTATAATTCCACCCATACCTAAAATTGGAATATTAACTGCTTGTGCTACTTGGTATACCATGCGAACAGCAACTGGTTTAATTGCAGGTCCTGAAAGTCCACCTGTATTATTTGCAAGAACAGGTCTTCTTTTATCTATATCAATTTTCATGGCAAGTAAAGTATTAATTAAAGACACTCCATCTGCACCTGCCTCTTCTACTGCTTTTGCAATAGATGCAATGTCTGTAACATTTGGTGTTAATTTTACAATTAAAGGTTTATCTAATACTTTTCTAACTTCTTGAGTTACTTGTTTTACCCCTTCATAAGTATTACCAAATGCCATACATCCTGCTTTTACATTTGGACAAGATAAATTTAATTCTACTCCATCTATATCTAAAGTATTTAATATTCTACATAGTTCTACATATTCATCTATACTACTTCCACATGCATTTACTATAATTGCCGTATCAAAATTTCTTAAAAAAGGTAAATCATTTTGTGCAAAATATTCTACCCCTGGATTTTGTAATCCGTATACTATTTAACATTCCACTTGCTGTTTCATATACTCTTGATGGTTTATTTCCATTTCTAGGCTTTAGTGAAGTTCCTTTTGTTATTATTCCACCTAATTTACTTAAATCAAAAAAGTTACTATATTCTCTACCATATCCAAATGTACCTGATGCAACAGTAACTGGATTTTTCATTTTAATTCCTGCAAAATCAATTTTTGTATTCATTTTAGCCCCTCCATTCCTTTTTCTTTTATTATTTTCACTTCTGTTTCAATATCTAAACTTGATATTTTTTCAATAAAGCTTATAATTTTATCAAGTTTTAGATATTTAGGTTCTTCGCTTAAAATACTCATATATTTTTTTATTGAATTTAATTCATAATCATCAATAATATTATCTATATTAGAATATTTTTTTCTTAATCCTTCATTTAAGCAATCATAATCACGGTAAAAATTGTCTTTATTTGTTATAATTTGTTTAAGTTCATCATTAAAATCAATATTATAAAAATAGTGATCTGATAATAAATGCAAAAAATAGCCTTTCCAATAATCTTCTTCAATATTTACATTATTATCATCTAAAAAATTATTAATTTTTGTAATAGAATTGCCTTCTCCCCATCTTCCATAATGAGACTTAGATTTATCTTTTTCTATATCTAACATTTCTTTATTTAAATCTGGAGCAACAATTCCTTTAATAAACTCATTTTCATTTTTTATTTCATTTTTGTGCTTTTTTATATATTGTGTTCCGATTGCCAAATGGATTGTAAATCCTGCCATTTTTTTAGTTTCTCCTCATATTATATTTCTACATCTTTGCTATTAAAAACAGGACCTGCTTTACAAACATGTAAATATTCTGGGTTTTCTTTTGAACTACTTGCTGTTTTTACGGCACATCCTAAGCAAACACCTAATCCGCATGCCATCTTCTCTTCTAATGAAATTTGGCAAGGAATATTTTTATTTTCTGCTAATTTCTGTACTGCTTTTAGCATAGGAAGCGGTCCACAAGCAAAAATACTATCAATTTTTCCGTTATTTATATCTTCTTCTAAGAAATTAATTGCAAACCCTTTTTTACCATAGCTTCCATCATCTGTTGTTAAAATCAAATTATTTGACACTTGTTTAAATTCTTCTTCTAAAACTACCAAATCCTGGTTCCTAAAACCAATATAAGTATTTACATTTTCATTATCATTTTTAGCGCATTTTGCAAGTTCATATAATGGAAAAATTCCAATTCCTCCACCAATAACTGCAATATTTTGGTAATCTTCATACTTAAAAGTTCCATATCCTAAAGGTCCAACCACATCAATTAAATCTCCAATCTCTTTTTTAGACAAAATCTCTGTTCCTTTTCCTTTTACTTGAAAAATAAACTCTAAAACTCCATTAACCCTATCTAAATTATAAATACTAATTGGCCTCCTTAAAAAAGGCTCTGTCTGTTCAGACACTCTTATCTCAATAAAATTACCCGGTTTACTATTTTTTACAATATTAGGTGCCTTAATACTAAATTTAAATAAATCTTTTTTTAATTGTTGTTTACCAACTAACTCCGCAAACAATACTTCTGGCATATCATTTCCTCCTTCTAATTTTTTTATCCATATCAATGTCAATGTGGGGACAGGCACTCAATGTGGGGACAGGCACTAAGCCCACCTTTTTGTCAATGTGGGGACAGGCACTAGACCCACATTTTCGTCAACGTTGTGCCTGTCCCCAAAACCACCTAAACCCATCTGCTTAATTCCTCTTTCATTCTAATTGCTTCTGCTCTTGTTGCTTTTGCATATTCTTCTTCGGAATATTGTTCCTTCCAACGATCTGATTTGTATGCACACATTAGGCTTCTTGATGCATTTACAATTCCTCCTAAACCATTTTTGTCAAATCCTAAAGCTATGTCTTCTGATTTTCCACCTTGCGCTCCATAACCTGGAATTAGGAAGAATGTATGTGGTGCTATTTTTCTTATTTGTTTTAATTGTTCTGGATATGTTGCTCCTACTACTGCTGCTATACTACTATATCCATTTTCTCCTCTTAATTCTTCTCCCCATTTTTCTACTAATTCGCTTACTTGCACATATACTTCTTTTCCATTTTCTAATTTTAAGTCTTGTAATTCTCCCGATGATGGGTTAGAGGTTTTTACTAATATAAATATTCCTTTATCGTATTTTTTACAATCTTCAATAAATGGTTTTACGCAATCAGTGCCCATATAGGGATTAACTGTTACGAAGTCCACATCATAAATTGATTCTTCGATTTCTCCAATTGGTGTTTTTCCTAAAAATGCATTTGAATATCCGTTGTGCAGTTGAACCAATGTCCCCTCTTTTTGCATCTGCAATGACTATCATTTTCTTTTCTTTTGCATATTTACAGGTTTCTTTAAAACTTTCCATTCCTGGTAATCCGAAACATCTCGTAAAATGCAATTTGTGGTTTTACTGCTGGTATTATATCAAAAGTTGCATCAATTAATGCTTTATTATATTCTGTAATTGCTTTTGCTACACCTTCTAAAGTTTTTGGATATTTGTCTGTTACACATTTAGGTAGCATTTCATACCTTGGATCTAATCCCATTACTGTTGGATTATTTGTTTCTTTGATTTTTTTTATTAATTTATCAATGGCATTCATTGTCATTTTCCTTTCATTTTTTTACTTGTTTTCTTTTTTATATTCTAGGAAAGTCTGAATTAGAAAATGATAGACTTTCCGTAGAAGATAATTATGCGAAAATTTTATCCAGTATAGACTACTTTTCCGCTAACTAGTGTATATTTAACTTTTCCTTTTAATTCTTTACCAATAAATGGACTATTTTTTGATTTTGATACAACCATTTCTTTGGTATATGTATATTTTTCATTTGGATCAAAAATTGTAATATCTGCAACTTTTCCTTCTTCTATACTTCCTCTTTCAATTTTTAGTAAATTGGCTGGATTGTATGAAGTAAGCCTAACCAAATCTAAATAACTTAGTTTTCCAGTATCAATTAAATTCATAATTTCAGCAGATAATGCTGTTTCAAATCCAATAATTCCATTTGGTGCTGTAGCTAGTCCTTTTGCTTTTTCGTCTTCTGCGTGTGGTGCATGGTCTGTTATTATACAATCAATAGTTCCTTCTTGTAACCCTTCTATAATTGCTTGTCTATCTTTTTCTTCTCTTAAAGGAGGATTCATTTTTGCATTAACACCTGATTTTAAAACTTCGTCTACTGTAAAAGAAAAATAATGTGGACAAGTTTCACAAGTAATTTTTACTCCTCTTTTTTTAGCATCACGAACCATATTTTTTGTTGTTTTTGTACTGATATGACAAATATGTGCATGAACATTGTTTGTTTCAGAAATTACAATTTCTCTTGCTGCCATAATTTCTTCTGCTTCTGGTAATACTCCATCTACTCCTAATTCATCTGCAACTTTTCCTGCATTTATAGCTCCTTTTGCTACTGATTTTTCTTCGCAATGAGATGCAACAAAAGTTCCTAGTTTATCAGCATTAATTATAGCTTCTCTCATTAGTCTACTATTTACTACTGGCATTCCATCATCTGAAAAAGCAATTGCTCCGAGCTTGTTTTAATTCTTCAAAATTGACTAATTCTTCGCCTTTTTCTCCCTTTGATACAGAAGCATAAGGAAGTACATTACATAGATTTACCCTTTTTGCTTCTTCTATAATCTTTTGTAAAACTTCTTTATTGTCTGGAGTTGGTTTAGTATTTGGCATAGGACAAATAGTAGTAAATCCACCTGCAACTGCACTTTTACTACCAGTTTCAATTGTTTCTTTATGCTCAAACCCTGGTTCTCTTAAATGGCAATGCATGTCAATCATACCTGGTATTACATATAAATTAGTACAATCAATTATTTTGTCTACTTCTGTTGTTTCTTCAATTTTGTCATCAATTTTTGCTATTTTTTCGTCCTCGAGTAAAACATCTTTTTTTCCAAAAATGTTTGTTTTGTAATCAATTAATGTTCCGTTTTTTAATAAAGTTTTCATCTTTATCCTCCTTCGATTTTTTTTTATCTTATCATTTATCCAAAAATTTTTCAATACTTATATAATGTTTATTGACAAATTTCTTTTTTTTCTTTAAAATACATTTTAGAATAAAATTTAAGGAGGAAAATTTATGTCTGATATTATGTCATACTTATTTGAAACAAAAGCTATAAAATTTTGCGAAGCAAACAAACCATTCTTTTTAACTTCTGGAATGATTTCACCATACTTCGTTAATACTCACTTTTTATATGGAGATGAAAAAAGTGCAACTGAATTTTTATCTTATATTGATACATTACTTGTTGACCGTATAAACTTACCAAAAAAAGTATTTGACAAGGTAAAAGTTCAATATGAAAATAACGAAATTTTTAAATATACAATTGATACTATGGTTAAAGCTATCAAAGATAACGTAAATGTAGATGAAATTGATTATATCTCTGGTGGAGAAAGAAGAGATTGGTATTTTTCTAATATGATTGCTTATTTATTGGAAAAACCACATCTTACTTTATTTAAAGATATGGAGGCTTTTGTTAGTCCTTATGACTTCTCTACTAGTGCACAAAAAGTAACTGATTTGACTGGTAAAAAAGTATTAAATGCTTCTGATTTAGTAACAGCCGCTTCTAACTATGTTCGTTCTTGGATTCCAGCTATAAGAAATTTAAACGGAATTTTAGCTTGGACTTGCTATGTAGTAGATAGAAAACAAGGTGGAACTGAGGTTCTTGAAAAAGAAGGAATAAAAACAATATCACTTGCTGTTGTAGATGATAGTCTTTTCGAAAAGGCTTATGAATTAGGAACAATTGATGAATCTCAATTAGAAATGTTAAAAGGGTTTTATAATGACCCATATACAACAATGAGAGAATTTTTAGTAAATCATCCTGATTTCTTAGAAAATTCTTTAAAAGCTGATGAAAAAACAGCAAAGAGAGCAAAACTTTTAATTGATGGAAATTTATATAACTTATAATTTCAAAAATCCACAAGTACTGCTTGTGGATTTTTGTATTATTTACTAGAATATCAATAATATTATTAATGCAATTATTATTAAAATACCAACACCTATTTTAGATGTCCAGAATTTATTAGTTTTAAATGTTTTTTCAAATTTTTCTTTTGTTGTATTTTCTAATTTTCCTTGATTCTTAATTAATAATGGCGAATGCAAAATATAATATAAGTCATCATCTTCTACTGATATTTCTTGTTCAACCCAAATACTTTCTTGGGTTTTTATTGATACATTTTTAGTATCTTTTATTTTAATATCTTCTAAATTGTTTGTTGTAATTTTTAATTTATGTTTTCCTTTTTCTAACTCTATTTTTTTAGTTTTATTTTTAATGATTTTTTCGCTAGGTTTTCCATCAATAGAAATAAATACATAATCTATTAGTTCTTTATTATCTTCTTTGTATAATATATGAACTACAGCCATTTTAACATCTTCCTTTCTTTTATTATTACATTAATAATACCAATATTTTGTGTTTGTGTCAATTTTTTTATGAAATATTTACAAATTTCATATAATTTGATTACACTTAATTACTGTGACATTATCTGGAATATTTTTTGTAACTACACTATTTGCACCTATTTTTACATTATTGCCAATTTTAATTGGTCCTAAAATTTTTGCTCCTGCGCCTACCATTACATTATTTCCTAAGTCTGGATGTCTTTTATTTTTATCTTTTCCTGTTCCTCCTAATGTGCTATTGTGATAAATAATACAGTCATCACCAATTGTTGAAGTTTCACCAATTACAATTCCCATTCCATGGTCAATAAAAAGCCTTCTTCCTATTTTTGCTCCTGGATGAATTTCAATTCCTGTAAAAAATCTTCCAATTTGCGAAATTAGTCTTGCTAGAAAAAACAATTTATGCTTGTATAAAAAATGTGCTAATCTATGAAATACTAAAATATGAAATCCTGGGTATAAAATAATTGCTTCTAAAATATTTTTGCATGCAGGATCTTTTTTAGTTATATTTTTTGCATCTTCATATAGCTCTTGTAAAAAAAACATACATATCACCTATATTATGATATGCATATTTTTTCTATTGTGAAATTAGTTTTTCTAATTCTTTTATTTTATCACGTACTTCTGCTGCCTTTTCAAATTCCATTTCAGATGCGTATTTTAACATTTCATCTGTTAATTTATTAATTGTTTCTTTAATATCTTCTTCTTTTTCTAGTTTATACTCTACCTCAATATCTTCTGCTGTAGTAGCTGCAATATTATCTCTAACTGATTTCTGAATTGTTTTTGGTGTAATATTATGGTCTTCATTATATTGTTTTTGAATTTTTCTTCTTCTGTTTGTTTCTGAAATAGCCTTTTCCATGCTTTCTGTTAATTCATCTGCATACATAATAACTGTTCCATTAGTATTTCTTGCTGCCCTTCCAACTGTTTGAATTAATGACCTTTCTGAACGAAGAAATCCCTCTTTATCTGCATCTAAAATTGCAACCAATGAAACTTCTGGAATATCTAATCCTTCTCTTAAAAGATTTATACCAACTAATACATCAAATTTTCCGTAATCTTAAATTACGAATAATTTCCATTCTTTCTAATGCTTTTGTTTCTGAATGCATATAAGTAACTTTTACATCTAAACTTTCTAAATATTTCGTTAAATCCTCTGCCATTTTTTTTGTTAAAGTAGTAACTAGTACTCTTTCATTTTTTTCTGCTCTAATTCTTATTTGTTCTAGCAAATCATCAATTTGGTTTGTTACTGGTTTTACCTCTATTTTTGGGTCTAGTAATCCTGTTGGCCTTATAATTTGTTCAACTACGTTTTCTTTTGAATGTTCTTTTTCATATTCAGCTGGTGTTGCACTAACAAAGACAACTTGATTTAGTTTATTCTCAAATTCATTAAATTTTAATGGTCTATTGTCAAAAGCAGATGGCAAACGAAATCCATAGTCAACTAAAGCTTCTTTTCTTGATCTATCTCCATTGTACATTGCTCTTACTTGTGGAATTGTTACATGTGATTCATCAATAAAAAGTAAAAAGTCATCTGGAAAATAGTCAAGTAATGTATATGGTGGCGTACCTTCTGCTCTTCCGCTTATGTGCCTTGAATAATTTTCAATTCCAGAGCAAAAGCCTGTTTCCTTCATCATTTCAATGTCAAAATTAGTTCTTTCTTGAATTCTTTGCGCTTCAATTAGTTTATTTTGTGATTTAAAATATTTTACCCTTTCTTCCATTTCTTGTTCAATTGTAATTATTGCATTTTCCATTTTTTCTTTTGTTGTAACATAGTGAGAAGCGGGTGAAATTAGGATATGACGCCTTACACCAATTGATTTACCTGTTAATGGATTTATTTCTGTAATTTTTTCAATCTCATCTCCCCAGAATTCTACTCTAACGGCGGATTCTGATTTATCAGAAGGGTAAATTTCTACAATATCTCCTTTGGCTCTAAATGTTCCTCTTTTAAAATCTATTTCATTTCTTGTATATTGCATAGTTATTAGTTTTTTTAATACTTCATCTCTAGATTTTTTCATGCCAGGTCTTAACGATAACATCATTCCTTGATAGTCTATTGGGTCTCCTAATCCATAAATACAAGAAACAGAGGCTACAATAATTACATCTCTTGTTTCAAATAGCGATAATGTAGCAGAATGCCTTAATTTATCTATTTCATCATTTATAGATGAATCTTTCTCAATATATGTGTCTGATGATGGAATGTAACTTTCTGGCTGATAATAATCGTAATAGCTAACAAAATACTCCACACTATTTCCGAGGGAAAAACTCTTTGAACTCTGAGTATAATTGTCCGGGCTAGTGTTTTATTATGTGCAAGTACTAAAGTCGGTTTTTGTACTTTTTCTATAATATTTGCCATAGTAAAAGTTTTTCCGTGAGCCTGTAACTCCAAGTAAAGTCTGGAATTTCTTACCCTCTTTTATTCCTTTTGATAAGTACTCTATTGCTTGTGGCTGGTCGCCAGTTGGTTTATAGCTAGATTGTAACTTGAATATAATAATCGCCTCCATAATTGTATTAATATTTTATTACATTACAACCTTACCTTTTATTTTAAAATGAAATCTTTAATTATTTATTAGTTTGTCCTTCTGTAGCTTTTTGTAATGCTTTATTTATATCAGTAGTTTTTATTTTTTCATTAGTTTTTAAATTTTTTGTTTCGCCATCATATTCTGCTGTTTTTAAAATAGGTGCTATATTTTTCAATACATCTCTGTCATAATCATTGTTTTCATTTGCTACCTCAAGACATGCAGAATACATTGAATTCAATCCACTTACAGCCATAATTTCATGAGTACCACCTAAATCTACTTCCATTAATATGAATTCAACTCCATCTATTGTTTCTACTGTAGCATTTGAAACCTTTGCATTATATGAAGATAAAGCTTCTGTGAAATAGCTACTTAAATAATTTTTATTTTGTTTTAACTGTTGAAATGGTATATTTTGAATGCTTAATTGTACTACCCATGAAGATAAGGTATCGCCTATATTTATAGCATTGTTTGTAGTATCAAACTCATATATCAAATTCTCTGGTATATATAATTTAAATCCTGCATAATTAACTTTATATGTTGAAGAATTTTGTGTATTTGCAACTTGAGATACTGATCCAGAATTGTTGCTCGTCGTTGGCGTTGATTGTGTTGGTGTTGATTGCGTTGGTGATGATTGTGTTGATGTTCCACTTGATATTGATGTATTATTATTTTTGTTTAAAGCTGTTACAACAGAATAAACAACAAAACCTACTGCTGCTAAAATAGCAACAATGATTACTATAATTACACAAGTTTTAACTGCGCTTCCACTACTTTTACTATTTTCATATTGCTCAGAATAACTATTAGGTTGTACATAATTTGGCCTATTTGATTGTTGATTCATAGGTCTTTCGTAATTATAATTCATTCCCTCATTTTTAATATTAGCATTAATTTCCTCTGATCTTTGAACTGGTGTTCCACATTTTGGACAGAACACATCATTTTCTCCTAAATTATTTCCACATTTACTACAATTCATAATTTTATTCCTCCATCTTAATTTAAATTTATTTGATGTTTACATCAAAATTTGTTAATTTGTTTATTAATTCATCTGTAATCTTATTTTCATTTCCATTAATTATTATAACCAAATATCTATCATTTTGCAACTCATAAAATAAGACTTTTTCATTAGTATAGTATTTATATTTTTTACCACTACTATCTGTATTAGAACTTAATAAAGTGTACCCCCTTTCATATGATTTAAATTTTTTATTATTTAGCGTTATATCTTTCATTTTAGTAAAATCTTTATATGTACCTAAATCTTTATTTATTGTTTTATCTAATATATTTAATTCACTTTCTATGCTTGACGTAGTAATTTTATAATCAACTTCATAATTAGGAATTTGTACTTCTTCAAAATAATCTGATATATAGTGTCTTTCTTCATAAAGGTTTGTATCATTATCAATTTCTTGATAACTATCTGGTAATTTTAAAGTTATTTCCTCTGTTTGTTCATGTGTATAGTCAGTATATTGTTTCAGTTTTCCTATTAAAAATCCATTTTCTTTTTCTACATTAATATTACTTGCAACGTTTTTAAAGCTATTCACTTTTATCATTTTTACAAGTTTTTCTGGTATTCCAACACCTTCTGAAGATATTTTAACAATAAATATATGATTTTGATTTAATTCAAATATAAGCTCTATATTTTCAGTAATTTCATTATTAGTTAGATAATTATTTTTATATATATAGCTTAATGGATTGTCTCCAAATTTGTCTAATTTTTCATTTGCTTGATTATAAGAATTTAAGTTATAATCATCATATATATTAGGTGTATCTTCTCTATCCAAATATTCATACAAATTCCTATTTAATATGCTTGTACTTAATTTTAGCTTAGCACCATCAGGGACATTTTCAAAATCAAAATATCCATATTTAGTATTATAATCTGTAGATTTGAAATTGTCAGGAATTGAATATTCTACTAAATAATTTGATGAAGATATTTTTTCAGCTACTGTATTTTCTAACAAATCAGATATATTAGACTGCTCAGTATAATTTATTTCTTGGGTTTTAAGATTGATATTTGCTTTTACATCAAACTGTGTTTCTTTTAAGCTAAAATTATATATAATATTATTAACACTATCTAATAATATATCAAAATAATCATATGTAGCTTCATATGTAAAAATTATTATCTTATTTCCCTGTTTATACATATAAATCGCTGCTTGTCTATCATCGGCTTCAAATAGCATTTTATAGCCATCCATATCTTGTTTTGTTATTTTTGATGCTTCTTTATAAATTAATTTATAATCTGAATTTTGTTCTTGTATATTATATAATATACTATCAAATATTTCATCAACTGTATTGTATTGTATCTCATCTTGTAATTCAGTTATTTTTATGTTTAATTCGCTTTTACTTTTTTTATGAATCAAATTAATTTCTGAATCGTCTTTTTTATTAATTTCCCATGTGTTATCATATTGCAATGAATAATTATTCATATTTAATTCAATCATTGTATTTTTTTGATTCATAATATTAAAAATTAAAAATATAGAAATTGCTATTATAACTAGTATTAATATTATAAATATACTTAATACTATTTTTCTATTTCTTGTTAAAAATTCTTTCATAATCTCACCATAACTATAATTAAATAATCAAATTCTTCCATAATTATTATCTGATACTTTTCATTTTCATAAACGACTTTTGAATCTGATGTATACTTTTGTTCATAACCATTAATTTTTAAATTTTCTATATATTTTGTAGCAAATTGCATAGTATCTATATAATTCTTAATATCATTTTTATATCTTAAACTGATAATACCATCTTTGTAAGAGCCTTTAACTAATTTTAAATCAATCATTTCACTAATATTCTCTATATTAGAATATTCTTGCAACTTATCTTCAGGTATATTGTTTACGATAGTTTCGTTATTATATTTTATATAGTAATTTTCTTTCAATTCTTCAAATGGTATTGCTTTTATTTCTTCATAATTTGTTGTTGTCAATTTTTTATAATATTCTTTTAAAATATCACCTTTTGTCGCAAATGAAACACTACTATTTAAAAGTTTTGAATTAATCATTCCTATTATCTTCCCTTCATTATTAAATAATGGACTTCCTTGTGCTTCTTCAGATATTGGTAAAGATGTTTGAATATTTTTATCTAATGATGTTATAATTCCTTTATTAGTAGTTAAACCTACTCCTATTTTTGTATTTAAAGTAATTACTGCATCTTCTTTTTCTATTGGATTTGCATCTTCAAATTTAATATAATTTTCATTTTTATTCTTTACTTTTAATATTGCTACATCATTTTCAATACTCATGGTTACAATTCCGTCTAAATCATAAACATTTCCTAGACTATCACTAATAATAATTTTTTGTGCTTTCATTAATGATTGCTCAATATAATTATAAGTAGTTACTATTAATCCCTCACTTATAAAAAAGCCATTAGCTGATGTAACTGTTCCAATATTATATGTTGAATTTAAAAATATAACTTTCGATTTGTTTTCATCATATATTTTATTTAATGTTTCTTCTTTTACATTATCTGCTTGACTAAAATCATATAAATCTCGTAAGTTCGAATTATAATCTGAATTTTTAGTTAAAGAACCTATCTTTTCATCATTACTATCAATATAATCTTGTATGTCATCATTTGTTTCTCCATATAAGTATAATAATTTGTATTCATTATCTAATTTTTTAAAGTAATAATAAATTGTCAAGTCTGTATGTATAATATTATAATTCGTTGGATTGTCTTTATCTTGTTCTTTCATTTTTACATTTGATAAAGTAATTAAACTTATTACATTATTTTCATCAATTTTTGTAATTCGTATTTCTCCGTATGAGTTATATTTGATCTCCAATTCATTTAATTTTAAAAACATTCCTGGTACTGACATTCCTGATAAAATATCATCTTTGTATTCTTGACTATTTTCATCTAAGCCTAGATAAGCATTTTCATCTTTTGGAATTTTGGGATTATATCTTAATTCTAAATAGTCTTTATGCCTTTTATAATAATTTTCACTACTTTCCTTTTGCATATTTGGTTCACCTAATAATAAATATGTAGTTTTTTTAGTTAAATCAGTTATAGTTTGGTTCAATTCATTATCTATACTACTATCATTATTTGTAATATCATATTTACTATCAAAATTTGATGAAATTTTTTCTTTTTTATCAGTAAATGAAAATGTTTCATTATTAATTAAAAATTTACTAGTTATTGCTAATGAACTTGTTCCCATAGTCGTAATTAAAAGTAATGGGATAGCAATTTTTATTATTTCTTTTTTCATAATTTTCTGCCTACCCTCCTATATACTTTTTTAATACTTGGACTATATATTTACTTGCTTCATTTGCATTATTATTATTTAAGTAAACATCATGAAAAGCTTCAGCCACAGTTTCATCATATATATATTCACCTGCTTCATCCTTTGCTAACGCGTACTCTGATATTTGTCCTCGCCATTCATCAAACCCGATATTAGAGTTATTACTTAAATAATCATTATAAGCTTCTTCTAACATTTGCTTTGAGAAATCTCCATTCTCAAAGTCTTTACATATATCATAATAATTTTGTAGTTGATTATCTTCTATTACTATAATAGATTTCGTATAGTAATGATTTAATAAAGCAATAAACGACAAATAATGTCCAAATTCATGTGCTACAGGAGAATATTTAGTAGCATTTTTAGGAAAATGCCCTGATTTTGAACTTGTTTCAACTGCAACATCTATCCTTTCAGGATTTAAAAAATATTTTGCATTTAATTGTACTTGTGTTTTTATTACCCATGGTCTTGTTGTATCTGTATTTGATGTTCCAAATGTAAATATTGGCATAAATTGTGCTATGACACCAGCTTGTGACATATTCAAATTTGTTAGTGTTAAATTTGTTAAATATCCTCTTGCTCCTGGGTATTCTTCATAAATTTTTTTTATTACATTTTTTAATTCATTAGCAAAACTAGCATCCATCTCTTTTAAATTAACAGCTGTAATTGAATAGTTATTGATTATATCATTTTCTACTTGTATAATTTCTTTTGGATAGTCTTCTTTTTTTTGATTTAATGAATCCTCACTAATTAATTTATACGCATCGTCTACAGTTTTAATTGAAATACCTGAATACACATTATCAGTTATAATAGCTGTATTATATTTTCCTTTTTTAGTATCTTGACTATCAGTAGTTGATGTTTGTTCATTTGTTATTTGTTCTAAATCATTTTTATTTGTATCTACAAAATAATAATTGTTTTGATTGTTAAAAACTATATAAACTATAAGCCCTCCTAGAATCAATACTATAATTAATATTGTTATTAGAATTGGAATAATAATATTTTTACTGTTATTTCTATTATTATATATTAAGCGATTACCACATTTATTGCAAAATTCTTGATTAGAGCTAACTTCATTTCCACACTTGTTACAAAACATTGTCTCCTCCGTTTTTCTAAATAAGTTATTTGACCTTATTAAAATAATACATATTATATGTTATTGTATTCATCATTACCAATTCTTTATAATTGTCTGTTATTAACGAAAATTGTGTTGTATAACTATCAGTATATAACTGGCCTTTTATTATTCTATTAGTGGTAGTTATATTCATAATATATTCATCACCTGTGCTACCAGTTTCTTGTTTTATAGCACATGTTCCTTTTATGTATATAGTTGATTTATCACTAGTATATAATTCTACTGTTTTATTAGTGTTTATAATTAAATTTATGTCATTTGTGCTATCATACCATGTTCCTACAAGTTCATTTGAATTTGCTGATCCAATAATTGTAAATATCCAACTCATTCCAAACGTTAAAAATGCAACAAGTGCAATTTCAACAATAAACATCACAATTACTCCAACAGTTATTTTATCTCCACTACATTTTTTTGCTATTTTTAACTGTTCTTCATAACTTAAGCCCTTTTTTTGATATTTTTCTATTTTTCTTTTTATATGCCATCTATATAAATAATAATATGTAAACCCTAAGGTTAAAAATATAGCTAAACTTATTAAGCTATATACTATATTAGGAACCCCTATAATTCCTAATACAGTATTTATAAGATATATTAATAATATTAATATTATTGATTCAGTAAACATTTTTCTTGTTATTAATAGTAAATCACCTAGTAAAAATGCTACACAGTTAAATCCTCCCTTATGCATTTTTTCAAAATATTCATTTTGTTTTTTTTCTCCAATCCATGCTCTATACAATTCTTCGTACTTATCAATATGTTCCATATACTTCTCTCCCTTTCTTTATTGTTTTACAATTTTCCTTTATTCTACCAATTTTTTTGTGTTTTATTATAATCAAAATTTCCATAGTTTTTATATTTATTTTCTAATTCTCTTTGTTCTTGTGTTGCATTTTCTTTTATGTTTTGTATTTTTTCTTCTACATTATCTATATTTTCTTTTGTCTTATCTTCTTTTTCTTCTTCGTTGTTGTTCTCATTACTATTAGTTTCTTGCAATTTTTTTAACCTATCAATTTCTTTTTGGATATCTTTTTTTAATTGTTCTGCTTTTTGGTTATGTCCTCTATCATCATTTTTATTTGCACAACCTTTTTGAGTTAAAATTTCTATTGCTGATTCATATTTTTCTATTGCATTTTTTATGCTATTTTGGTCTTTTTCATTAAGTGAGACGGTTTTGCAAATTGCTAATGCATAGTTGATTCTAATATTACATTCTTTATTTCTAGGAATAAATCCTTTTAGTGATTTTTGATATTCTTCTATTGCTTTTTCATATTCTCCATTTTGATAAAGTATATTTCCATAATTATAATTTGCTATATAACTTTCTGGAAAATTCAAAAGGATTAATGCTTTTGCTTGACTATCAGAATACTTTCCTTTGTTATAATTATTTATTAAAATACTATTTATTAAAACATTAAACAACAGTTTCAATGTTATAAGTATTAAAATAATATATATTACAATTAATACTTTCCTTTTCATTACATTCTCCTCTTTTTAAGAACAAAATCTACTATCAATAAAATTACTAATGGTATTGCAAAATAGTAATATATATCTTGATATGAGCTTATTTTTTCTTCCGTTGTTTGCGAATTATAATTTTGTTGTTTTATGCTATTTAACTTATAATCAATATTTGATGTTTTGCTCATTTGTATATAATCAATTTTTAAATCTGTAGCTATTTGCTTAAGATTTTTTTCATCTATTTTTGAAAGTGCTGTTACTTTTTGAGAAGTATTTTCATCATAATAATAAATATAATAATAGTCACTATTTGGATCATCTGAATACGTGCTGCTTACCATTTTTCCCCCTGTTCCGAGTGCCATACCCTAAAACTGCACCATCAGAGATATATTGATTTATATTCGCAAATGATTCTAATGTTTCTCCCTCTTTGGTTATTTCTCCATCTGTTATAAAAAATACTATAAACTTTGAATTTCCATTTTGTCTTTCTTTTTCCTTTTTTAATGTATCTTCTAAAATATCATTTACTATATTCATAGAGCTACCTTTTGCATAGAAGTCATCTTCAAGACTTATAGCCTTTAATTCTGCTTGTACCATATCACTATCTGTTGTAAAAGGAATTACTTTTTGAGCTGTATCACCAAATGTAATAATTGAAAATTTTGAATTTGCTAGTTTATCTACAATATAACAACAATCATTTACTACTCCTTCAAATCTTTCTTTATTCCCATTATAATCTAATGCTCTCATACTAACACTAGTATCTATAACAAACAATACACTTAAATCAGAATTTATTGCCATACTTTCACCATTTGGAATCATAAATCTTAAATTTATTACAAATAATAATACAATAATGCATATTTTTAGAGATGAATTTATAATATAGTATTTAAGTATTTTCTTTTGTCTTGTAGTTCTTATATTATTTAATTTATTTGGTATTATATCCTTTATTTGCTTATTGTATATAATTACTATAATTAAAATTATACATATTATACTCATAAGCCATACCGGAATTATTGGATTTATTATCATACTTTAGCTCTTTTCTCTATAATAATTAAAACTAAAAATATAATTACAATAGTCGTTAAAAATATTTCAGGATAATCTGTAACATATGTTTTTTTGCTTGTTTTTAATAATGAAGTTTTTGTTTCTTTTATTTCATTAACTATACTTGATGTCATTTGTGTTAAATTTCCTGTATAAAATTTTCCTTCTGCTCTTTCTTCTACTGCTTTTTTGTAAGATGCTATTTTTTCTTCTGAAGCATATTCATTCATTTGTGTAGTTGGACAATAAGCATAAAGATTGATGTTATATTGTTTGCAAATACTACATGCTTCTTCTAAAGAAATAGTTTCTGTTCCTTCCACATCATTATCAGTTGCAAATATAATTATTCTAGTTCTTTCTATATCTGTTTTTAAATCAGGAAATGAGAATACTGTTCCGTGCTAGTCCATCTCCTACTAAAGAACTACCTCTAGTTTCTGAATCTGCGCCAACGCCTCCATACCAAAGCATTGGAACTTCTGTACCATTTACTTCGTATGTAACAGGCGGATATCCATTATTTTTTATTGCTATTTCTAATTGTTCTGATATAGTATCAAAACACTCATTTATATAGTCATAATCATCAGTTAATGGGCAATAAACAATAGGAGCCGTATTATACAAAACTATTCCTATTCTATCTCCTTTAATAGCTGGAATAATTTGTCTAAATTTGTCAATTAATTCTAAATTAACTTCACACTCAGAAGTAGATATATCTAATCCTAAAATAATATCTCTATTGTATTTGTCTTCACTTTTTGTTTGAATTTTTACTGGTCTTGCAACTAATATACTTGTGATTACTATACATATAGCACTTAAACCTTTAATTAAATTCGATAAAATATTATATTTCTTTACCTTTGTTTTATAGTATTCTGTTTCTTTTATATATTTTGTATTAGCAACCTTTTTACCATCAATATATACTTTCTTCTTATTTAGTTTAATAAAAAATAATATTACTGAAAGTATTAAACATATAATTATTGCTATAGGATACATTAGTTCCATTCGTTTATAACTCTCCTTGCTTTATTTATCGAGGTAGTAAAATCTCCTACTGATTTACTTGCAAATTCAGGTTCATAATATTCTTTGATCAATTCGTATAGAATGGGGATATTAAGTTTTTTAATTTCTGCTAAAGAATAATTTTGTGTTGTAATATCTGTAATTTCAAAGACAAATAGTCTAACAGTTTCACTTATCATTTGATATGCTTTTCTTAGTTCTATCATATTATTTGTATACCTATATTCTATTGTATCAAGCTGATTTAAATATTTTCCTTTTATTACAGGTATATTTTTTATATTTTTTTCAGGAATGGCTTTTACTTCTACTTCATCTACCCTATTTTTTTCTTTTTTCTTTTTTAAATAAATTAAATAATAAGTTTCTATCAGAGTTAGACATATTGTAATGATTAGTGGAATTATTGAATATGCAAAAGGTTCCTGTAAATTAATGGATGTTTGCATTTTTTCGCCTTTCTAATAATTTAAATACATCATTGACTATATCTTTTTGTTTATTTATTGTTGTTGTAATTATCTTATATTTCTTAAATTTTTCTTTTGTTCCCTCATATATTTTTGTTTTTACATCTAGTTCTATATCTTTTAATTTTTGGTCTTCTAAAATGTAGTCTGGAATGTAACAATCTTTATCAACATCAAAAGCATTGTATCCTGTCATTAAAGCATCTGAAACATTTATAAACATTACATCATGCAATAAAGATAGTTTTCTTAAAGTTTCCTCTGATATATTATTTAATCCGTCTATATCAGTTATCACAAAAATAATCATTCGTCTCTTTATAAATTTCAAAACATAATTTATTAAACTTTCTATGTTATTTTCAGTATCAATTTCTTTTTCATAAGAATTTAAAATTTTTTCTATATTATACAATCCTGTTTTAAAAGGAAATAATTTTATACTTTTTTTGCCTTTATAAATTGCACTAATTGAATCACCATGTTTATCAACTAAATAAGCTATAGTTCCTGTAGCCATTAATGCAACTTCTTTTTTAGAATCTAAATCCTTTGTATCTGCTAACATCTTTTTTCCAGAATCCAAGATAAATAAGACATTATGCTTTTTTTCTGCAATATATTGTTTTATCAAAATTTTATTTGATCTTGCTGATGCCTTCCAATCTATATCTTTTACATTATCTCCTATTATGTATTCTCTTAAATCTTCGAAATTCATACTTTTTCCTTTATAGATCGAATTATAAGAACCATCTAAAATATTCGAAGTTTTCTTTTTAGTATAAATTGAAAGATTTGATTTTACCTTTGTAATATATTTCATATTCATATTATATTTCTCCCAATTTTAAACTATGGTGTTTTTATTGAAGCAATTATAGCATCTATTATTGTTTCAACTTGAATTTCATCTGCAATTGCTTCAAAACTTAATGCAATTCTATGTCTTAATATACTATAACTTAATGATTTTATATCATCTGGTGTTACAAAAGTTCTTCCATTTATTAATGCTAAAGCCTTACCTGCCTCCATAAAGGCTATTGCAGCTCTTGTACTAGCTCCATTGGTTACATATTTTGCAAGTTCTGGATTTATTACTTTGGATGTATTTCTAGTTGCATATACAATGCTTACAATATATTTTTTTACTGCTTCATCTATATATACTTTTTTACTCAATTCTTGCAAATATTTTATATCTTTTATGCTTACTACTTTTCCTTTATTTTGAAATATGTTATTTTCGATTCTATTTAATACCTCTAATTCTTCAGTTGCTGTTGGATAATTTAATGTTTCTTTAATAATAAATCTATCTTGTTGTGCTTCTGCTAAAGGATAAGTTCCCTCCTGCTCTATTGGATTTTGAGTTGCAATTACAATGAATATTTCTGGTAATTTATAATTTTCTCCACCTATACTTACTTGTCTTTCTTGCATTGCTTCAAGCATTGCACTTTGAGTTTTAGAACTTGACCTATTTATTTCATCTAAAAGCACAAAATTAGCATATACTGGTCCAATCTTTGTTTCAAATTCACCTGTTTTAGCATTATAAGTTTGAGTTCCTATAATATCACTTGGTAATAAATCTGGTGTACATTGTATTCTTGAAAATTTTCCTCCACAACTTTCTGTTAATACTTTTGCAGCTGTTGTTTTTGCTAAACCAGGTACAGATTCTACTAGTATATGCCCATTTGCTATTAAAGATATTAATAATGAAATTTGTAAGTTTTTTTGACCTACTATTCTTGAAGTATAGTAATTTGAAATTGCTTTAATTATTGCATTGCTTTTTTGCATTTCCTCTATTGAGATATTACTTTTTTCCATTTTCTTTTCCTTTCTTTTGTTTTTTTCTTCATTAATTTTATATCATAAAATACAAAAAACTACAATATTTAACACTATATATTTATTTTACATTTGTATTGCAAAAACTTTACACATTGTAATATTTTTGTAATACTTATAAAAAATTCAAGTATGTACCAATTTTATACATACTTGATTTTTTAGTTTATCTTTTTGCAAACTACAACAAATCTGCCATCTTCTTGAGAATATTCACAAGTAGAAAGTGTTAATAATTGTTCTCCATATGTTGCTGTAATACCAGTATCATAAATACTTGCTTTTTTACATTCATTTATAAAGTTGTTGTACTCTTCTTGATTTTTAGCATTAACAAAATAGTAATATCTAAACACATTTTTCTCGTTTTGATAATATACCCTAGAATAAAATACCGATAATATTTCATATTCTTTATCTTCTTTGTTTGTAGTAAATTTTATTCTTTTATGTTCTTTATAAAAATCTTCATTACTATATTTCATTAAATCTTCAAACATTATCCCTTGTTTGTTTCTATGTCCATATATCAAATAATTTGAACTTCCCTCATTCATATTGAAATCTTTATCTAAAAATAAACTTCCAGAAATCGAATACTCTTTTTTATAATTATGTGTTAAATAATAATCATTATCTGTGCTTTGTAAAACAGGATAATTAATATTAGTGTCTTTAATTTCTAGCCACCCTACTATTTCGTTATTTTCTTTTTGTAATTCTTCTAATTGCAACATTCTTTCAGTTTTTTGATCTGTAATTTCTATATTAGGAATGCTTATTTGCATATTATTTATTATATTTTGATTTTCGATTTTATCTTTATATCCTATATAAAGATAAAAAGTTAAATATACAATACTACACACAAAAATGACAATAAAAAATAAAAACAATATTTTAATAAATTTATTTGAAGATTTATTGTTTATAGATTCTTTTCTATTTTCCTGTTTCATAGTTCTCCTTAAATAAAAAGAGGAGCAATTTATTTACTACTCCACTTTTTTTATTTATTGCATTTTCTTTTTTAATATTACTATTCCCATAAAAGATAGTAATGTTGCAATGATTACATATCCTAATATATCTACAGAGTAACCAGTTGTTGGAGTATTATCCTTTACAGCTGGTGTTTTTGTTCCGAGTAGTTGTATTAGAATTAGTTGGTACATCATTTTTTGGTATGTCATTATCTGGTACATCATTGTCTGGTATGTCATTATCTGGAACGTCATTCGTTTCATCTTCATTTATGTAGTTAGAAGGTAAGTAGAAAGAGGCTCCTAAAGATGTACTACCTTTATAAGAGAAATCACCTAGTTTTAATTCTAATTCAGATTCACTATTATCAATTTTAACATTTTTTAAATTTATTTTATATTTATATTCATTTCCGACTTTTCCTATATAAGGTACATCGCCTAAGCAATCAACTTGTATACTTTTACCTATATATTGATTGCATAAATATTCAACATAGGTATTACTTAAATTTATTTTTTCTGGTAATTCTGAGGTTCCTGCTCCAGAAATTATACCATTTGTATTTATAATTTGACCATAGTCTAAGTCTTCATCGTCAACTACTTTTATTGTACACATAAAATAATCTGTAGAATAAATATTAAGTGAAAAATCTAATTGTTTGGTTTCTTCAGTAGCTCCATTTTTTACTACTTTTAATGTTTGATAAGCATTTATAAGCATATTACTATTTGTATTATCAATATATAAAGAATCTAAAGCAACATATTTTTTGCCATTTAGTTCAACTATTTCTAATTCTTTTTCAGTATTTCCTTCTTTGCATTTTACACTAGTTGCATCATTTGAAACTTTTACCAAACATAAAAAAGCATTTTGATTTTTAGCTTTTGTAATAATATCATTAAATGTAGCTTGTGGTACATTATTTATATTATATGTTGATAAATATTCTCCAGTTTCATAAATTTGAACTTTTTCAATTTTAACATCATTTGTATTAAAGTAATCATTACATAAAATATATTCTCCTTCTTCTATTGAGCATTTGTAATCGCTTACTTCTTTTGCACTAACTACACCTGTATTTAATAATAATATCGCTATTGAAATTATTATTAATCCTAATACATATTTTAATTTCATTTTTCTTTTCCTCCTTCTATTTTATGGGTATATTATAACAATAAATTTTTTATTTGTAAAGATATTTATATTAATATTTGTGATTAATTTATTATAATGTCACCCCATAAATTCTCAAAAAGTTAGTATTTATCATATTTCTTTGTTTTTTCAATATTTTTTGCTCAATCTCAAAAATTATGGTATAATAATATTCATATGGTATATTCCATATAGAAGGTACTAATTAAGCTCATCACATAGGAGGAAAAGCAGTATGAAATTAGAAAATGCAGTAACAATGGTACCAAGGGACAGATCGGTAGACGAAATTGTAGCAGATTTCTTAAACCGGAAAAATGAAGTTATCTTTATTCACTCTAGCCTTGCTGCAAAAGTAGATGCAGAGTCATCTATTGATACTCCACAGCTATTTTTAACACCAGTTATCTGGAAAGATTGGTTTATTTTACGGCATGCCTTTGTGGATGGAAAAGTTATTAATTTTTCCGAAGATTCAGAAGATATTTCATTCTTCAAACTTGATTAGTCCTAACAAAAATGGAGCAAAACTGTGTTACAGTTTTGCCCCATTTTCTTATTATAAAATTTATTATTCTTTTATTTTTTCTTTTTTGCAAAAGCCTAGATTAATTCCAAAGCCAATAACTGCTGCAATACTTGCTGTAATAATTTGATTCATTCCCATAGAAAGATTTAGTGCAGTAAATACTTTTCCTGTTCCAGGAATAACTGTAACCAGGGTAAATAATCTAAAACATAAGTAAATAATAGCAGCTTTTAGTAAAATAGCAGCAATTGAAGTTAAAATATAATTTACTTTCTTTTGTACTGATAATTTACGATATAAATATACTAATGCAAAATTTCCTAACCATATAGCTGGTATCATATAAACTGTATAAATGCTTGCAGATTTAAAAATTAAGCCACTACCAATTGCAGATATACTTGGCAAAGTAATTAATCCGAGCAATTTGTTTCCATCCCTTAACATTTATCCCAGCTACAATTAATACTGTATTTACAATTGTTCCTACAACATATTGAGAATTTGTAGCAATCCAGCTTGCTTTTCCAAAAATTGTACTTATCAATTGTGGTATAATCATTGGTACTAAAAATATAAATATGCTAAGTACTACCCATTGAACTATTTCACCTTTTTTTGATAATGGCCATACCACCTGATTAAAACAATTTTCCTTCTCCATTTTAAAATTCATCCCTTTCTTTTTTCTTTTGCTTTAATTCATAAATAATTAATAGCCCCTAAATAAAATTATAATATTATTTTTAGAGTTTTTCAATCATTTTGGAGAAATTATTTAATTAATTTTACTATATCTTTTAACCTCATTTTACTACCATAATTTAAAATTGCATTTGAGTAAATTTTTATTGTAATATATGCAATTACAACAATTGTTGCAATAAGTACAATAATAGAAATTATCACATCAGAAACGCTTGCTAATCCCATCATAATTCTAAATGGCATACAAAATGGTGATGAAATTGGAAAAATTGAAGCAAACACATTTAACTCGCTTGTAGGATTCATCATTGTAAAATAAGACAAATAAAATCCAACTACTGCAAGAAATGCAACCGGTGAATTAGCAGATTGAATATCCTCTGGTTTGCTTACTGTAGAACCAGTTAGGGCATATAATAAAGCATAAGTAAAATATCCTAGTATAAAATATAATATTGTAATAATTCCTAAAACTGGCGTAATGTTTGACATATCTAAAATACTGTTTAATAATTCTGGCTCTAAAAATGATTTAGCACAAACAAAAGCTGTTCCTACAATTAAAATCAATTGCAATAATCCGTACAATTCCTATTCCAAGAGTCTTTCCAAGTACAATAGTTTTTGGTGAAGTAGAAGTTACTAAAGTTTCTATAATTTTTGATGTTTTTTCCGTTGTAATTGAACTAGAAACTTGATAAGCACAAAAGTAAATAGCATAAAATAGTACAATAGAAAGTAACATCATTACAAATACATTTCCACTTGCCTTTTCTTCTTCAGTCTGTTCAACTTCAAATTCAAAGTTTGGTGTAATTGATTGAATTTGTTCTTGTGTTAAACCTAATTTGCTAATTTGCATATTAGAATATAAAGAATTAACACTATCTATAATATTTTCTGGCACTGTTTCTATAAAATTCATATTTTCTACTATATAACGAATTTTTATGCTATTGTTTTCTTGTTGCTCTATTAAAATTGCAGAGTCTATTTCTTCATTTTCAATTTTTTCTTTTATGTTGTCATAGCTTATATCTTTTTTACTTTCTACTTGAATTTCATAGCCTAAATCCATTTCTTTAAAGTTTTCTAAGTTTCCTTCAAAAATATCTTCGTTATCTACAATTAATAATTTTTCTCCTTCGCTATCTCCTTCAAAGGCTTTTATAATATTTGGAATGTTAAATCCTATTACAATAAAAATTAATATGATAATGGTAGAAATTATAAAAGACTTCCTTTTTAGCATATCTTTTGCTGTAAAGCAAATTACTGTTTTTAGATCTTTCATTTTTATTGTTCACCTACCTTTTCAATAAAAATATCATTTAATGTTGGTTTATTTATTTCAAATTTATTAATAACTACATTGTCTTTTATTAGTTCTTTTAGAAGTTCATGTGCTTTTTCTTCATCTGATATTTTTATAACATATTCATTGTCTTTCATATTTTCAATTTTAAAATTAAATTTGTCTAAATATTTTTTAATGTCTTGATTTGCATCTATAATGCAACGATTAGCAGGATATGTACACTTAATTTCTTTTAAATTCCCCTTTAGAACTGTTTTTCCTTTATTTAATATAACAATGTCTGTACAAAATTCTTCTATTGTAGCCATTTGATGTGCTGACATTATGATATATTTTCCTTTTGATACTAAATCAATAATAATGTTTTTTAATATTTCGGTATTGACAGGGTCTAACCCGCTAAAAGGTTCATCTAACACAATTAATTCTGGATCGTGAATTACTGCAGTCATAAACTGAATTTTTTGTTGATTTCCTTTTGATAATTTTTCAGCATTGAGTTGTATATATTCTTCTACTTTTAAGATTTTTGCCCATTTATCTATTGCTTCTTTTGCTTCTTCTTTATTCATTCCTTTTAATTCTGCAAAATACATCAACTGGTCAAAAATTTTAACTTTTGGGTACACTCCTCTTTCTTCAGGTAGATAACCAAAATTTACATTTTTCCTTTCTACTTGCTTGCCATTCCAAGTAATTTCTCCTTCTTCCTTCTTTAAAATTCCTAGTATCATTCTAATTGTAGTAGTTTTACCAGCACCGTTTGTACCAAGTAAACCAAAAACACTAGGTTTATCCATTTCAAAAGATAAGTTGCTTACTGCTTTTTTGTCTAAATATGATTTTGATACATTTTTTAATACTAATCCCATTTTTATTCTCCTTTCAAAAAAGTTATAACATAAAATTTTGCATTATACAAGTATTTCTATTAATAATTTTACATAATTTTTTTGTATTTATCTGCTTCAATTTTATCTGACAATAATTCTGCTATATTATTCTTTTTTATTAATTCTTCTTTTTGTGATTTTTTTAATGTCTTTATATGATATTCTAATTTTGATGCTAAAATTCTATTTTCTGTTTCCCATGCAGCCTCCAATTTTTTAGCAGTATGAGTATATGTATATTTTGCACAGTTTTCTTTTGTAAAGTGTTCCTTCATTCTATGTTCAATATTTGTAGTAATTCCTGTATATAATGAATTATCTTCACAACGCAACATATAAATATAATACATTTTTATTTCCCCTTAAATTTTTCTAATTTTTGCAACAAAAAAGCCTTCATAAAATTCATTTGGTAAAACTACTATTGTTCCTTTTATTTTGCTTGGAAGAAGCGGAAGGCTATTTATCCAATCTTCTTCTACTATTGGAATAATTTTTATTTTTTTTGCTTTTAAGAACTTTTCTATAATTTCTTCATTTTCAGCACTTAAAATAGAACAAGTAGAATAAACCATTTCTTTGCCTTTTTTCAATATATTAATTGCTTTTTTTAGTAATGATGTTTGTAGTTTAATAGACTGTTCAATTAATTTTTGAGTAAAATTTTCTTCTAAATTTTCATCTATTTTTAATGTACCACTTCCACTACATGGTGCATCTAACAAAATTTTATCAAAAGAAAAAAAGTCACTTAAATTTCTTGAATCTTGTAACATACAGTATACATTTGCACCTTGTTTTTGTATGTTATATTGCAAACGATCATATCTTATTTTATTTCTTTCACAAGCAGTTATATTTGCTTTGTTTTTAGTAAGTACCGCTATTTCGGTTGTTTTTCCTCCTGGTGCTGCTGCCATGTCTAGTATATCTTCACCTTCTTTTGGTTCTAAAAAAATTGGTGGAAGCATGGAAGATAAACTTTGTAAATATATTTTTCCTTCTTTGTAGATATCTAATTTTTGAATATCATTTTCATTAGCATTTTTCAATATAAAACTATTTTCATACCATGGTACTCTTTCATATTCTATTTTCTCTTGGTTTAAGCAGTCTACAATTTCATCAATATTACTTTTTAATGTGTTTACTCTAAATGTTGTATGTTTTTTTTTGCTATATCCTTCTATTATTTTTCCGTGTTAGCTCTTCTCCATATTGATTTATTAGTAATTCTTGCAAAAACTTTGGTACTTGGAAATCCATGTTTTTCTCCTTCTATTTATGTTTTTAACATTTTATATTTATTATATTATCATAATGTTTGTAAAAATAAAAGTTTTTACTTAAAAAGTTTTTGCCTAAAAGTTGCACTTTTATTTTTTTTTCGATATAATGAGATAAAATTCATAGCAAGGGAGCTCTTTATTTTATGGAACATTGGAGTGTTGAGGATTATAAAAATTTTACAGATAGTAAGAATAAAAAAAGTAAATATCGTGCAAATAAAGTTTCTGTTGATGGTCATACTTTTGACAGTCAAAAGGAAGCGGATTTTTATTGTGATTTAAAAATGAGGTTACAAGCCAAAGAGATTGATGGTTTTTGTTTGCAACCAATTTTTATGTTAGCTCCTGGTTTAAAATATAAAGCTGATTTTATTGTTTTTCATAAAAATGGAAAGAGCGAAGTTATTGATGTTAAAGGTTTTAAAACTAAAGAATATATTGCTAAGAAGAAAGTTTTTGAAGATAAGTTTAATTTAAAAATAACGGAAATTGAATAAAAAAACGGAATAAAGATTTTCTATGCAATAAAATTGCTTAGAAAATCTAAATTCCGCATAATTATCTTCTACGGAAAGTCTATCATTTTCAATGATGACTTTCCTAGAATATAAAAAATTGCCGTCGGGGGCGGCAATTTTTTATTTTAAAAGTGTCTTTATTTCTTCATTTCTCTTAACTTTTTTGGTAGTTGTTTTAATTAATTCTTTATCTGTTAATATCATATTTTTAATATATTTATATGGTGGAAATGTTTTATTAATTTCCTTAATTTTTTGCCAAATTAAATTTTCTAATTCTTCTTGAGTTATATTTGGATATTTTTCTTCTATGACATTTTTGTTATAAACAATTTTAACTGCAAGTTTTATATCGTTTTTATCATTTTTATCTGGAATTCCATATACTAGGCATTCTAATACTTCATCTAATCTATTTATTACCATTTCTATTTCGTCTGGAAATACTTTTTTACCATTTTTTAGAACTATCATATCTTTTTTTCTTCCTGTTAAAAATAAGTATCCCTCTTTATCAAAATATCCTAAATCTCCTGTATAGAACCAACCGGTCTTTTAGAACTTCTTTTGTTGCTTCTTCATTTTCGTAATAACCGAAGCATTACATTTGGTCCTTTTACTCTAATTTCTCCAATTCCTTGCTCATCTTGATTTACTAATTCTAATTCTACATTTTCCATTGGAAATCCTACTGAACCATATTTTACTTTTCGGCAATTTTCTGATGCAATAACAGGTGATGTTTCGGTTAAGCCATATCCTTGAACAACATTAATTCCTAATTCATTAAAGCCTTGTGCTACTTTTTTATCTAATGGAGCGCCTCCTGAAATTACATATCTTAAACTTCCACCTAATTCATCAATAATTTCTTTGAATAATTTTTTTCTAATGTCTATATGTAACTTAAGTAAGAATTTACTAATTTTTTTTGCAATACCCACAATTTTGGTTTTTCCCTTTTTTTCAATTCCTTGTTCTATTTTTTTATAGATTGCTTCTATTAATAAAGGCACACCTACAAATACAGATACTTTATATTCTTTTAAATTTTGTGCTATATAACGAAGTCCATCTGGAAAAACTGTTTTTACCCCATATGCTAGCATAACTAACATACAGGTAGAGCCAAAAACATGATGAAATGGCAAAAATGCAATATTTACATCTTCTTTTCTAATGTCTTCTACTAATTGCATACTATAAATATTAGATGCAATATTTTTTTGTGAAAGCATAACTGCTTTTGATTGTGATGTTGTTCCTGATGTGAATAATAATATGTTCATTTTGTTTTTATCTATCTCAGCTTCTACATATTCTTTATTTCCTTGTTTTAATAGTTCTTTTCCTTTTTCTTTTAGTTCTGGAATAGAATCATATCCTTCTAATTTGCTCATACAAATGTAGTTTTCAATTTTTGTATTTGCCCTTTTCTTTATTTCTTCAATATTCTCAATGTATTTTTCATCAAATACTAATACATCTGCTTTACTTCTTACTAGACAGTTTTCTAATTCATCTACTTGTAGTTCTTTGTCAAGTGGAATGCTAACCATTCCCCCTAATAAGTTTGCAAGATGAGCAAGAGACCATTCATATCTGTTTCTTCCAACAATGGCAACTCTTTTATCTTTAAATCCTAATTCGTAAAATTTTGTTCCTAAATAATTAATTTCTTCTAATAATTTTAAATAACTTATATTTTCATATTCAACTTCATTATTTTCCTTTTTGTGCTTAATCATAAATGCAGTTCTTTGATTATACTTTTGTGATACTGCATAAATTAAATCCTTTATATTTTCAAATTCAGTTGCCTCTAAGTATTTTTCTCTCTCCATAATTTTTCTCCTTTATCTATCTAGTATTGATTACTAGATTATCACATATACAATATCTTGTCAAGTAATTGACTAACTATTCAAAATCTGTTATGATTATATGCGAGGTGAATTAAGGTGAATACTGAAATTGAAAAATTTCATTTGCCAAGATGGAATGAATTACCAAATATTGATTTATATATAGACCAACTTGTTTCTTTATTAGAGCAATATTTGTCTCGGATATATTAAAAATGATAATGAAAAAGAAGATAAATTGATTACTAAGACTATGATTAATAACTATGTTAAACATGGTGCTATTAAAGCACCTATTAATAAAAAATATAACAAAACTCATATGGCTACTTTGTTTGTTATTTTTATTTTAAAACAAGTTTATAGTATTAGTGATATTAAAAAATTAATTAGTTTCGCTCTTGATACTTCTAGTATTGAGCAAGCTTATGACCGTTTTTGCTCTGAGGTTGAAAAGGCTATTCGCATTGTTTTTGCCGAAAAGCATTATATTAAAAGTAATAAGCTTACTCAAGAACAGTATATTTTGAGAAATGTTGTTCAATCTTTTGCAAATAAATTGTATGTTCAAAATGTGTTTTTGAAAAAATAAGTGTATTTTATTTTTTTCAAGCATTTTTTACTAATTTTTCTATTTCTTCTCCGCGTTAGACCTGTCAATTCTTCTATTTGCTTTTTTTCCATATTATTTTTGAGCATATTTTTTGCTACCTGATAAATTGCTTTTTTTTCTGCGTTTCTAATTCTTCTAACTTCTCTTATTTTGTTTTCTAAAAGTTCTACTATAAATTTTTCAAAATTTTCCATCGTTTCTTTTTCTCCTCCCTCTAATATTTTTTTATATTTTTCTAATTCTTCTTGATTTAACAGTTTCTTTATTAAATTAGAATATTTAAATATTTGGTTTATTGTTTTTCTTTCTTCTTCTGTTATTTTCTTTTTTAATAATTCTTTTATAATTTCTTCTATCTCTTTTTTAGTTTTTAGTTTTTCAAATAACATTATTTTTGATATGCCACTATTTTGCTCTAATAATTCTTGCTTTGTATAATTATTAATATCTATTAAATTATATTTTGGATATTTTAATTGCTTAAGTCCATTATATGTTTCTTGATTTTCACTAATTGTAAGTGGTGCATCCCATTTCTTTTTTCCTGTATATAACACTATTGGACATATTAATGGATAATTTTTATCACTTTTTGTTTTTACACTTCTTATTAATTCTAAACAATATTCTACTATTCTTTCTGGCATTTTATAGTCAATTGTACTTTGATGTTCTATCAAAATAAATACATTTTTGTTTTTTATTTTATATATTATATCTGATTCTCTAGTTTGAAATTTAGATGTAACAAATTTTCTATTATATTTTTCTATGTTTTCTTCCTTTAAAATTCTATCCTTTGGAAGACCTATATATTGCTCCATAAAATTAATAAGCTCTTTTTTATTATCTAATATGTCTTTAAAAATTTTATCATGGTATTGATGTGTTGTTTCTAATTCATAGTCTTCACTTTCTTCCATTACTCCATTTACTTCTGGAAACATTTTATTGTATTTTTTATAATCTTCTATTGTAAATATTGTCATATATATCTTTCTCCTTTTAGTATAATATTTATTTCTTTCAAAGTCAATTTTGATTATTAGGTAAAATTAATAAGCTACTTGTTTTTTCTCGTATTTTCTTTTATTTTTTTGCTTTTTGAAATTTTTTTCGAATTAAATTTGTTTTGAAAAAATTTTTGATTATTGTTTACTATAATAATACATTTTATGTAAAAAGTCAATCTTATTTTGGAAATATTTTACAGCCCCATGTGAACTTGTAATCCAATTTGTGATATTTTAATATAAAATTATTTGGTTTTATTCTTAATGATTTCATTATTAAAAGCTCCTGTCTTAATTTTTCTATTTTTTCTTCATTCATTTGTTATATCTCCCAAAAAGTATGACAAAAAAGAATGTAATTTTTGAAAATAAAAATGTACATTTTCTTACATTCCTATTTTATCATTAACAATTTTCTAACATTAAAATTTAATTATTCGTTTTTACTAAATTTTGTAATTCTTTTTGAGATAACCCTGTTATTTCTTGAATGTCTTTTGTGTTCATGTTTTTTTCAAGCATTTTTTTTGTTATTTGCAAAATAGTTTCTTTAATTCCCTCTTTGCGTCCTTCTCTTCTTTGCTTTTCATTTTCCTTCCTAATTACTTCTAGTATCATATCGTTTCCCTCCTTTTTCAATTTTTTTAACAATTTTTCTTGATTTTCTATACTTATTCTTTCTTTTAATATAAGTTTTATTATTCTTCTTAATATATTTCTTTTTTCTTCTTGCTTTTCTTTTTTTATTACTCTTTCTAATATTTCTATTAATTCTTCTTCTGTTTTTATTTTTTCTAACAACATCATTGTTGATAAAAAGAATTTGTCTTTCTCTAATTCTTCTTTTGTATAATCATTTACATCTAGTACATAATAGCTACCTAATTTTATTTGTTCTGACTTTGTTAATTTTTCTTGACATTCTTCTATGTATTTTTCTACATCCCATTTTCTATTGCTTTACTTATTATTCCTGTTTCATATTCCAATATTCTCTTTGGCATTGCATAATCTATTACTTTATCTTTATCTTCATGTTCTCTATGAAGTCTTCCTACATATTGTATGATTCTCCCTTTCCACGAAACTGGCATTGTTAAAAATAATGTATCTAACCTACTATCATCAAAACCTTCTCCTATAGAACTACTTGTTGCTAATATTATTCTAGGTTTATTATTTTCATCTGCTTTTCTTATTGTTTCTTGAATCTCTTTAGTTCTCTTTTTCCCCATATTCCCTTTATATATAACAACTGGTACATTAAGTTTTTCCAACTGTTCTTTTAGAATGTTTAGATGTTCAACTCTTTCTGTTAAAACTATTGGTATTCTTCCTTCTAAAATGCATTTATCTATATCCTCAATTATCAAACTATTTCTAAACACATTATGGCACATATCATTAAGTATTTCTGATATTTGTATCTTTTCTTTTTCTTCTGTTAAGATATACTTGTAATTGGTTTTTCTTACAATTACGGTATGCTCCATTTCTTTATTTTGTTTTAGTTCTTTGTTTGAAACTCTAACTCTTATATCACCACACTGCATATAAATTATTTTATGCCACCCATCTTTTCTTGTTGGTGTTGCCGTTAGTCCATAAACATATTTAATCCTTATAGCTTTTAATACTTTTTCAAAACTATATGCAGCAACATGATGACATTCATCAACAATAACTAATCCATAATTTTGAACTGATTCTTCTATATTATCCTTTTTAAACAAAGATTGAAAACTTGCTACATCTAGTTTTCCATTTAAATTTTCTTTACTTGCTCCACATTGACCTATTTCTTTTTTATCTATATCTAAAAAATAAGCTAATCTTTCTTTCCATTGATCAAGTAAATTATTTCTATTTACTATTACTAATGTATTTGTTTTTAATTTTGAAATAATATTTGCCCCTATGACCGTTTTTCCGAATCCTGTAGTTGCACATAATACTCCTGTTTCATAAGATATTAATCCATTCATTGCTTTTTCTTGTTTTCTATTTAATTTTCCGTTAAATTTATAATCCACTTCTATTCCTTTTTCTCTTTTATCCTTTAGTATTAATTTTACATTACTTTTTTCACATATCTTTTTTATTTCTTCTAAACATCCTCTTGGTAAAATTAAAAATCTTTCATCTTCTTCAAAGCAACTTATTATTCTGGGTGTTGTTTTATAAAATATCGGCATTCTTAATTTTTGTAATTCATAAAATTTAGGATTAGTAAAACTTGCTAATCTTTTTAAATAGGTTATTTCATTTGGTAGTAATTTTAATTTTTTAATATATATCTGATTATCAATCGTGCATTCTACATTATTTGTAAATACTATATCTTTTATTTTTTCTTTTTTAGGAATGTCATCATCATCTAATATTTCTTCTACTTCTGGTTCTTTATAATCATCCTCTTTATACTTTTCAATAAATTCATATATATTCTCGCTTTTCATTTTTTGTATATTGATTAGTATATTTAATTAATTTTTCTGAACTTCAAAATATTTATCTACAAAAACTGTGTTTCCATTTTTACTACTTTCACCTTGGAATGGTAATGCTATTAAGTTTCCAAATCCACCTTTTGGCATTGTATCTTGATTTGGAAATAGTCTATCATATGAATCTAAATCTAAAGATGCTTTTTCCATTGTTTTAGTAAGTAATATATTTCCCATTTTTCTAGCAATTTTAGCTGGAATGCTTTCTTCAAAAAAAATCCATATATGAGCTCCATTGCCTGAACGAGATTTTTCTACATATACTGGTATATTTAACTCATCACATATATTCCAAAATGCCATTACATCTTTCTCGTATGTTTTCTTATCAAAATCTATTGCTAAAAAATTACATGAATCATCTGGTAATAAAGGATAAATTCCAATTGTTATTTCACCTTTTAAATGTTTTAAAACAACTTCTTCTGTTAATGGTAGTAATTCTCTATAAGGACATTCATTACATTTTACTCTTGGCTTATCACATTTATATGTACTAAATTCATTCTTACAAACTGGTGAATATCCCGATTTTCCTGTTTTGTTACTTGTCCATCTTTTAGCATATAAATCAGTTCGACCTTTAAATACTTCCATAAAGATTCTTACTTTTTCTTCACTAGAAATATCTTTTGTTTTTCTGTCAGTTCCTTTCTCTTCTATTTTTCCATATATTTTTTCTTTCAATTTTATTTAAATTCAAAGTGGATTTAGAACCATATAAATTAATCTATATTATATTTACTCATTAATTTTTTTGCTTTAT
>CANQPY010000014.1 GCA_947625835.1 uncultured Clostridia bacterium
TATAATTATATAAGATATATATGATTTTAACAATACTTTTACTCATTTTTTCTTATAAAACCATTAACTAGTAACAAAAGCCTTAGAAAATTTGGAAAAACAATTGACAAACATATAGGAATATGATAAAATTGTTAACTGTAATCCGCTTAGTCAAGGCACCAAAATATTAGCCAATAACTAATTGCCTAGAAAACAAGGATTAGCGAGTATACGAATAAGGAGGTGCATTTTAAATGTACGCAATCATCGAAAGTTGTGGAAAACAATACAAAGCACAAGAAGGAGAAATTGTATTTTTTGAAAAATTAGATGTAGAAGAAGGTAAAAAAGTTACTTTTGACAAAGTAATTTTAGTATCTGAAGAAGGAAAAGTACAAGTTGGAAATCCTTATGTAAAAGGAGCAAAGGTAGAGGGAAAAGTAGTTTCTCATGGTAAAGCTAAAAAAATCATTGTTTTCAAAATGAAACCAAAAAAGAATTATAGAAGAAAACAAGGGCACAGACAACCATACACAAAAGTAGAAATTACATCTATCAAACTAGCATCTAAAAAAGAAGAAACAACAGAGAAAAAAGCAGAAAAAGCTACTGAAAAAGTAGATGCATAATTTTAAATAAAAAATAGAGAAATATAAATTCAAAAAAAACCGAAAGGAGTGAGAAGAATGGCTCATAAAAAAGGTCAAGGTAGTAGCCATAACGGAAGAGAGAGTGAATCTAAACGTCTTGGCGTAAAAAGAGCTGATGGTCAATTTGTTTTAGCCGGAAATATTCTAGTAAGACAAAGAGGAACCAAAACACATCCAGGAACTAATGTTGGAAAAGGCAGTGATGATACTTTATATGCATTAGTAGATGGAACTGTAAAATTTGAAAGAAAAGGTAAGGATAAAAAACAAGTAAGTGTTTATCCTGTAGCACAATAATATTAAAGGGTACTATTAAAAAAATAGTATCTTTTTTATAAAAAAGGAGGAGAAAATATGGCAAAAATTTTAGAAGATATTTCAAGAACTTTTAACGAATTTTTATTATTACCAAACCTAACAGACGAAAGATGTATACCATCTAATGTAAATTTAAAAACACCACTTGTAAAATACAAAAAAGGAGAAGAAGCAAAATACTATGCCAATGTTCCTATGGTATCAGCAATTATGCAATCAGTATCTGGAGAAGAAATGGGAATTGCATTAGCTAGAGAAGGAGGAGTAGCATTTATTTATGGTTCACAATCAATTGAATCACAAGCAAGAATGGTGCGAAATGTAAAAAAACATAAAGCTGGTTTTGTAGTAAGTGACTCAAATGTAAAAGCTGGTACGCCACTTAGAGAAGTAATCGAATTAGTTCAAAAAACAGGTCATTCTACAGTAATAATTACAGAAGATGGAACAGCAAAAGGTAAATTCCTTGGATTAGTAACAGACAAAGATTACAGAATATCAAGAGATAATTTTGATGAACCAATAGACAAATTTATGACACCAAAAGAAAAAGTAGTATGGGCTCATGAAGGAATTAATTTATCAGAAGCAAATGATATAATTTGGGAAAACAAAATTGCATGTTTACCAATTTTAGACGATGAAGAAAACTTAAAATATTTAGTATTTAGAAAAGACTATGAAGAGAGAAAAAACAATCCAGAATCTTTATTAGACGAAAACAAAAGGTATATTGTAGGAGCAGGAATAAATACAAGAGACTACGAAGAAAGAATCCCAGCATTAGTAGAAGCAGGAGTAGATTTAATTTGTATGGATTCATCTGATGGATATTCTATTTGGCAAAAAAGAACAATAGACTTTGTAAGAGAAAAATATGGAGATACAGTAAAAATAGGTGCTGGAAATGTAGTAGACAAAGAAGGATTTTTATATTTAGCAAAAGCAGGAGCAGACTTCATTAAAGTTGGAGTTGGTGGAGGCTCTATTTGTATAACTCGTGAAACAAAAGGAATTGGTCGTCGGGCAAGCTTCAGCCTTAATAGATGTAGTAGAAGCTCGTGATGAATATTATAAAGAAACAGGCATATATATTCCAGTTTGTTCAGATGGTGGAATTGTGCATGATCATCATATAACTATTGCTCTAGCATTAGGTGCAGATTATGTTATGATGGGAAGATATTTTGCAAGATTTGATGAAAGCCCAACAAGAGTAATAAAAAAGGGAAATGCTTTTGTAAAAGAATATTGGGGAGAAGGTTCAAACCGTGCAAGAAATTGGCAAAGATATGACATGGGAGGAGACCAAAAACTTTCATTTGAAGAAGGAGTAGACTCTTATATTCCATATGCTGGTAGCCTAAAAGATAACTTAGCAATAACTGTTGCTAAAATAAAATCTACAATGTGCAACTGTGGAAGTATTTCTATCCCAGAATTCCACGAAAAAGCAAGATTAACATTAGTTTCAGAAGTAAGCATTGCAGAAGGTAGTGCACATGATGTTATATTAAAAGAGATTGATAATCAATTTAAATAAAAAAACTATAAAATGGCAGTAAAATAACTGTCATTTTTATTACAGTCTGTTATGTAGCTGGGAGTTATAAATAAAAAATATATTGAACTTTTCATAGTAGCAAGTTAAAGTCTAAACGGTAACTTTTTATTTGCCAATATGACCACAAAAGAGTTGACAAAAAGCCAATTTAACGATAGAATAGACAAAGAGAAAATGAAAGTCAAGGAAGGAAAAAATATGGAATTTATAAAAACATTATATAAAAATAGAAAACTAGCATTACAATTAGGAAAAAATGATTTCAAAAACAGATTTGCCAACACAAGTTTAGGTAGTGTATGGGGGTTTTTACAACCCTTTGTATTTATGATGATGTATGTAGTCGTATTCCAATTTATATTTAAGCAAACAGGACCAGAAGGAGCACCATATGTTGTATGGTTTATGCCTGGAATGGCAATGTGGATGTGTATAAGCGATGGAATTATGGGAGCAAGTAGTTCAATTAGGGCATATGCATACTTAGTAAAAAAAGTAGTATTTCCTATTGACATTATTCCAATAATATCATTAATAGGTAATTCATTTGTAGCAATCTTCCTTTTTGCAATAGCAAGTGGAATTTGTATTATATATGGATTTATGCCAAATATTTTAATGATAATATATATTATATTTGCAACATATTGTTTTCTAATTGCATTTACAAGATTTACATCAGCGGTATCTACACTAGTACCAGACTTTTCTAACTTATTAGGAATTATTATACAATTATTTTTCTGGTCAACACCAATTGTTTGGAATTTATCAATGATAGCACAACATCATACAATATTAAGAATAATAGAATGTATACCATTTACATACTTAGTAACAGGATTTAGAAATTGCTTTATGGAAGGAAACATTGTAACACAAGGACATGGAATTTATACAATTATCTTTTGGATAATTACAATTGTTATGTTTGTATGGGGAAATTATATCTTCAAAAAGAATAAAAAAGACTTTGCAGATGTACTTTAAAAGGAGGAAAAAAATAAAATGGATAATGATGAGATAGCAGTAAAAATAGATCATCTCTATAAAAATTATAAAATGTTTGCAAGAAAAAAAGATAGATTATTAGAAACAGTTTTTCCAATGTATCAAAGGCATAGCGAATTTAGTGCTATAAATGACTTAAACTTAGAAATAAAAAAAGGAGAAGTATTAGGAATTTTAGGAAGAAATGGTGCAGGAAAATCTACACTATTAAAAATGGTAACAGGAGTTGTTACACCAACATCTGGCACTATTGAAATAAAAGGAAAAATCAGTTCACTTTTGGAACTAGGAACAGCTTTTAATATGGAATTAACAGGAGAAGAAAACATTTATCAACACGGACAAGTTATGGGACTTACAAGAGAAGAAATAGAAAAAAAGAAACCAGAAATAATAGAATTTGCAGATATAGGGGAACACTTATATCAACCTGTAAAAACTTATTCTTCTGGTATGTTTGCAAGGCTAGCATTTGCTTGTGCAATAAATGTAGATCCTGATATTTTAATTGTTGATGAAGTATTATCTGTAGGAGATATGGCTTTTCAATTAAAATGTTTCAAAAAATTCGAACAATTTAAAAATAAAGGAAAAACAATTTTATTTGTAACACATAGTATTACAGACGTATTAAAAAACTGTACGCGAGCAGTAATTATAAGTTCAGGTAAAAAAATATTTGATGGCGGAGTAAAAGAAGGAGTAGAAAAATATAAAAAAATAATAGTTGGATTAGACAAAAAGCAAGAAGAAAATAAAAAACAAACCAAAAAACTAATAAAGCCATCAGATGATAAAGAAACGTGGAGAAGCCATTTTAACCAAAATAACAAACTTGTAGAATACGGAAATGGAAAAGCAGAAGTCATAGATTATGGCATATTTGATGAAAATGGAAACTACCTAAGTTCAATAGAAAATGATAGAGAAATTGTTCTAAAATCAAAAATAGTTTTCTATGAAGAAGTACAAGAACCAATATTTACTATGACTATAAAAGATTTTAACGGATTAGAAATGACAGGAACAAACTCTATGTATGAAAAAATTGCAACAGGAACATTTAAAGAGGGAGACACGGTAGTAGTAGAATTTAAGCAAAAAATTAATTTAGCACCAGGTAAATATACATTATCTTTCAGTTGCACTTATATTAATGCAAGAGGAGAATTAGAAGCATTAAGTAGAAAATATGATGCTTTGCTAGTAGAAGTTTTATCAACAAAAGATTGTGTTGGAATGATGAGAATAGATTCTAAAATTTCAATAAAAAAGATTTAGAGGAGCTAAAACAAAAATGGAAAAAAAGAGAAACTTATTTACATCAGAAGCAGTATCAATAGGACATCCAGACCATGTATGTGATAGGATATCTGATAGTATTTTAGATGCATGCTTAGAACAAGATAAAAATGCAAGAGTAGCATGTGAAACAATGGCAAAAGACGAATTTGTTATAGTATCTGGAGAAATATCAACAACAGCAAAAATTAATGTAGAGCAAATTGTAAAAGACACAATCAAAGAAATAGGATATACTTATACACCTAGAGTATTAAATTTACTAAGCAAACAATCCCCAGACATAGCACAAGGTGTGGATATCGGTGGAGCCGGTGACCAAGGAATTATGTTTGGATATGCTAATTGCGAAACACCAGAATATATGCCACTTGCAATTAAAATGGCACAAGACTTAGTAAAACTTGCAACAAAGTTACGAAAAAATGGTGAATTTCCTTATGCTATGCCAGACATGAAATCACAAGTAACATTAGAATATATAGAAGGAGAAAAGACAAAAGTACATACTATGCTTATGTCTATTCAACATACTGAAAATTACAATGAAGAAGAATTCAAAAATTTTATAAAAAACGAAATAATGATAAAAATTGCTCAAAAATACAACTTAAATACAGACTTTAAAGTATTAATTAATCCTACTGGCAAATTTGTAATAGGAGGCCCAGAAGGAGATGCTGGCTTAACTGGTAGAAAAATTATTGTAGATACATATGGTGGTTATGCTCCACATGGTGGAGGAGCATTTTCTGGAAAAGACCCTACAAAAGTAGATAGAAGTGCAGCATATATGGCAAGATATTTAGCCAAAAACATAGTAGCATCTGGAATAGCAAAAGAAACTTTAATTCAACTATCATATGCAATAGGAGTAGCACAACCAATATCAATTTACATTGACTGCAAAGGTACAAATAAAGTAGATGAAGAAAAAATAATAAAAACAATTTATGAAAATTTTGACTTATCACCAAAAGGTATGATAGAAACTTTACAACTAAGAAATCCAATTTATAAAGAAACATGTAATGGCGGACATTTTGGAAGAAAATATATTGATGAAAAAAATAAGATAGAATGTCCATGGGAAAGATTGGACTGTATTGATATATTTAAAAAAATGGAGGGATAAAAGATGCCAAATGATAAAATGAAAGAAAATATCATAAAATGGTATCCATTTAAACCAGATGCAACAATTCTAAAAATAGAAAAAAGTATAGAAGATATAGAAGAAAAACAATTTGACTATGTTACTTTAATAGGAACATTACAATATGCACATAAATTGTTTGATGGTGTAAATCCAGAACAACAATTAATAGAATATGCAAAAAGACATCTAAAAAAAGATGGAAAAATTTTAATTGCCATTGATAACGAAATGGGAATTAAAAATCTTTGTGAAGTACAAAGAGAAGAAAAAACTAGTCGTAAATTAACAAGAAAAGAAATAGAAAATTTACTAAAAAAATGTGGATTGAATTATTATAAATTTTACTATCCATTACCAGACTATGAAACAACAAATATAATTTTCACAGATGAATTTTTGCCAAACCAAGAAACAATAACGAGAAATATTTCTTTACATGATGAAGATAGCATAGTAATAAATTTAGAAAATGAAATGTTCTTAAATATATTGGCAGAAGATATAAAATTATTTAAAATTTTTGCCAATTCTTATTTTATTGAGTGTAGTACAAAAGAATTGCAAGACAATCAAATTCAATTAATTTCATACTCTAACATGAGAAAACCAGAATATGAAATTAAAACTATAATACAAGGAGACAAAGTTTATAAAACAGAAGGAACCAAACAAGCCAAAGAACATATAGAAAATATTAAAAAAAATATAGATATATTAAATGAGCTAGGATTTAATATTTTAGATTGTTATGAAGAAAATACAATTATAAGCCAATATCAAAAAAATAGAGAAAGTGTAGATCATGTTATATTAAACAAAATAAAAAACGGAGAAAAAGAAGAAGCAGTTCAATTAATGATGACATTTTTTCAAGAAATAAAAGACAAATTAATAATGGCAAAATCTGAAAAAAATATATTTGAGACATACCAAATTAAATATGAACCTAGTCAAATAGAACACTTTACATTTACAAAGTATGGACTATGGGACTTAATTTTTCAAAATGCATTTTATATAGACAATAAATTTTTCTTTTATGATCAAGAATGGATGGATGAAGGAGTACCAATTGAATATATATGGTATCGTTCTATAATGTATACAAGAGAGCTAATGGAAATTTTTGAAGGAGAATCAATGTGGCAAAAATTAGGAATAACAGAGGAAAATATACAAATATTTAAGCAATTAGATAATAAAATACAAGAAAAAATTAGAGATGCAAAAATTTGGGAAAAACATACAACTATTAAAACAATAGAAGACATAGAAGCAAAATTTAAGCAAGAAAATGAAAAAATGTTAGAAGAATGTAAAAAATTATTAAATGAAAAAGATGCAAGAATTGCATTTTTAGAAAACAACATGGAAGAAACAGTAAAAATATTAAAAGAAAAAGAAAAAATAATAGAGAATATGGAAAACTCGCTTTCTTGGAAAGTAACAGAGCCATTTAGACATATAAGAAGAAAAGGAGAAAAAGATGAGAATTAGAGACATACTATTTCCTGAAAATACAAAAATAAGAATATTTTTAAGAAAAACTTTGATTAGATTAAAATTAATAAATTTAGAAAACATTAAAAAAGTATATAGAATATTAAAGGCAGAAGGATGGAAAAACACAATTCAAAAAATTCGAGAAAAAATCAATGGACCAACACTAGACTTAAATGATGCATATCAAAAATTAATTGAAAAAGTTGAACCAACAGAAGAAGAATTAGAACAACAAAGAAAAACCAAATTTAATTTTAATCCTAAAATTAGCATCTTAGTACCTATGTATAATACTCCTTATGTATTTTTTAAGGAATTAGTAGAATGCCTAATAAATCAAACATATGGAAATTGGGAATTATGTTTGGCAGATGGAAGCCCTGAGCAAAATAATGATTTAAAAGAGATATATGAGCAAGACAAAAGAATTAAATATAAATTCATAGGAGAAAATAAAGGAATTGCAGGAAATACAAACGAATGTATAAAAATGGCAACAGGGGATTTTATTGCCCTTTTTGACCATGATGACTTATTACCAGTTTTTTCATTATATGAAATTGTAAAATGTATTAATGAACATCCAGAAGTTGAATTTATTTATACTGATGAAGATAAGATTACAACACTTGATAAACCAAGATTTAATCCTCATTTTAAGCCAGATTTTTCTTTGGACTTTTTACGTGCAAATAATTATATTTGCCATTTTAGTGTGTTCAAAAAAGAATTAATGGACAAGTTAGGTGGAGAAAGAGGAAAATATGATGGAGCACAAGATTTTGATATAATTCTAAGAGTATCAGAATTAACAAAAAACATTATACACATACCAAAAGTATTATATCATTGGAGAGTACATCCAAATTCAACAGCGCAAGCAGAAGTACAATCAAAACCATATGCATTTGAAGCAGGAATACCTGCAATAGAAGATCATTTAAAAAGAATGGGATTAAAAGGAACTGTAGAACATGGAGCAAGTCTTGGAACATATAGAATTAGATATGAATTTGAAGGAAACCCAAAAGTTTCAATTGTAATTCCTAACAAAGATGAAAAAGAAACTTTAAAAAAATGCATAGAATCTATTTTAAATAAAACCACTTATGAAAATTACGAAATTATAGTAGTAGAAAACAATAGCCAGACAGAAGAAATTTTTGACTATTACAAAGAAATAGAACAAAATCCAAAAATAAAAATAGTAAAATATGAAGAAAAAGGATTTAATTATTCAAAAATAATAAATTTAGGTGTTAAAAATTCAGAAGGGGAATTTATTGTTCAATTAAACAACGATACAGAAATAGAAACAGAAGACTGGTTAGAAGATATGTTAGGATTCTGTTCAAGAGAAGATGTAGGAGCAGTTGGTGTAAAATTATTTTATCCAGATAATACAATTCAACATGCAGGAATTGTATTTGGAGTAGATAGAGTCGCAACACATTTATTTAGAGGTTTGCCAAGACATTTACACGGCTATTTTGCAAGAGAAAGTTCAATTCAAGACTTTAGTGCTGTAACAGGTGCTTGTATGATGGCAAAAAAATCGACATACGAAGAAGTTGGCTATATGGATGAAAATTTGCCAGTAGCATTTAATGATTTAGACTTTTGCTTAAAAATAAGAGAAACAGGAAAATTAATTGTTTATGATCCTTTTGTTACAGTTATTCATTATGAATCTAAAACAAGAGGATATGAAGATACCCCAGAAAAAGTAGCTAGATTTGAAGCAGAAATCGAAAAATTTCAAAACAAATGGAAGAAAATATATGAGGAAGGAGATCCATATTATAATATAAACTTTAGTAAAAATTCTTGCCAATATGAAATTAGGAGAGTATAAGTTAATGCTAGATAAAATTAATAAAATATGCAATGTTTTATTTAAATATCGTTATTGGATAGCAATTATAATATTTATATTATGTATTATATTTGAATTAAGTGGTTCATCTATTGGAATATGGAATCAATTTATAGATTCTGGAAACATAGATGATGGAGTCATATTTGGCAATTCAAGAAGTATTAGAAGTGATGAATGGGCAGTATTAACACCAATGACATTTTCACAAAATTTTGATGGCTTTTCATATTTTAGTAACTTAATTCGTGGAGGAAATACAGATGTATCTATGGTGTATGCACTTCCAATTATGAACCCCATTCAAATATTTAGACCATTTCAAATTGGATTTCTATTTTTAGGAATGGCAAAAGGGCTATCATTTTTTTGGTGTGGAAGGTTAATTGCTTTATTTTTGGTTATGATAGAACTATTTATGATTATAACCAAGAAAGACAAATTACTTTCTTTTGTAGGAGCAATTTTAGTTACACTTGCACCAATAGTACAATGGTGGTTTGCAATAAATGGAATTGCAGAAATTTTTATATTTGGTGGATTAGCGGTAATATTATTACACTACTATTTACTAACAGAAAATTTTAAGAAAAGGTGTTTATATTTATTAGGAATGGTAATTTGTGCGGGAGGATATGTATTAGTGTTATATCCTGCTTGGCAAATACCAATGTTTTATGTTTTTCTAGCTATTGCAATAAGTGAAATAATAACTAATAGAAAAAGTTGTAAAATTAGAAAAAAAGATATTATTTCTATAATAATTGCAGTATTAGTGTTTGTAATTTGCATGGGAATTATTTTTATTAATTCATTTAATACGGTAAAGTCTGTTATGAATACTGTATACCCAGGAGGACGAGCAGAAACAGGTGGAGGACAAATAAGTAAAATTTTCAAATATGCAATGAACATTTTCTTACCATTTAAATCAGAAGGTATTCAAAATACATGTGCAGAAGCCACGATGTTTACATTGTTTCCAATGGGCTTAGTTTTAGCTGGAATAGTAATAGGAAAAGAAAAAAAGAAAGATATATATTTACTTCTATTGCTTATAATTTATATGTTACTAGGTATATGGTGCGTAATTGGTTTTCCAGAAATCATAGCAAAATTAACCTTATTTAGCAACTCAACAGCTAAAAGATCAATTTTAGCATTAGGATTTGCAGAAGTTCTTATTCTAATAAGAAGTATGTCAATTATCAAAACACCACAAAAAAAATCAGTATCTCTAATCTTTTCTATAATATTCAGTGTAATTGTAATAGCTATTTGTCAACATGCTAATCCCACATATTTTAGTACAAAAATGTTAATAGCAATGTTTATAATGTGTATATATCTATTCTTCTGTATATTTCGATATCAAGCAAAATATGCAAAGGAACTATTTTGTTGTGGAATTGTATTTGTTATGATTATGACAGGTGCAACAGTAAACCCAATTAGATCAGGAGTTAATAATATTTATCAAAGCGAAATTATAGCTAAAATACAAGAAATTCAAAAACAAGAAGAAGGAAAATGGATTGTAGAAGGACTTGGATTTCCTATTGCTAACTATGTATTAATGGCAGGAGTACCTGTAATAAATTCAACAAATGTTTATCCAGATATGGAAAAATGGCACAAAATAGATACAGAAGGAAAATATGAAGATGTTTATAATCGTTATTCACATATAAATATTGAACTAAAAAATGAAAAGGATATACCAGAAAATAAATTCGTTTTAGAAAAATCAGATGTTTTTAAAGTTTATTTAACTTCAGAAGAATTACAAAAATTAGATGTAAAATATATATTTACAGTCAATAAGTTAGAAGAGTATAATAATGAAAAAATAAAATTTGAAAAAATATTTGCTACTACTAATAGTGGATACTATATATATAAATTAAAGGAATGATAAAAAATGGAAAAAGAGTTGGAATTGACAATATTAATGCCATGTTTAAATGAAGCGGAAACGATAGAAACTTGTATAAAAAAGGCAAAAAAATCTTTAGAAGAAAATAATATAAATGGAGAAGTATTAATTGCTGATAATGGCAGCACAGATGGTTCACAAGAGATAGCAACTAAAAATGGAGCAAGAGTAATAAATGTTCCACTAAAAGGCTATGGAAGTGCTTTAATAGAAGGAACAAAACAAGCTTATGGAAAGTATATAATTATGGGGGATGCTGATGATAGTTATGATTTTTCTAACATAATGCCATATGTAGAAAAACTAAGAGAAGGCTATGAATTAGTTATGGGAAATAGATTTAAAGGTGGAATTGAAAAAGGAGCTATGCCATGGTCTCATAAATATATAGGAACACCCGTATTATCTTTTATAGGAAGACTATTTTATAAATCTAAGATAGGTGATTTTAATTGTGGTATGAGAGGATACAAAAGAGACGCTATTTTAAAATTAGATTTAAAAACAACAGGGATGGAATATGCAAGTGAGCAAATTGTACAAGCTACTCTAAATGGATTAAAAATTGCAGAAGTACCTACAACTTTGAAAAAAGATGGACGCAGTAGACCACCACACTTAAAAAGTTTTAAAGATGGATGGAGACATTTAAAATTTTTATTAATGTATAGTCCAAAATGGTTATTTCTGTTTCCAGGAATTATATTAATGTTAATGGGATTAATAGGAACAATAGCATTTATTTTTGGAGATGTACACATTTCTAGTGTAGTATTAAGTATAAATTCTAGATTATATTTTGGAGCAATGTTTGTTGTAGGATTTCAAATAATTATATTTTCACTATTTGCAAAAGTTTATGCAATAAATAGTGGAATGCATCCAAAAGGAGATAAATTTACAAATATACTTCAAAAAATAACATTAGAAAAAGGATTAGTTTTAGGAATTATTTTAACATTAATTGGAATAGGTCTTTCTATATATGCTATTATAATATGGAAAAATCAATCGTTTGGAAATTTAAATCCTTTAGATGTTATGCCAATAACAATTAATGCAGTATATTTAATAATTGTAGGCATACAAATGGCTTTTGCAAGTTTCATATTAGGAATTTTAAATATTGAATATAAAAAATAAAAACCAAGTATTAAATAAAAAAAGCCTTGTACTTTTTTAGATTTAATGATATGATAATAGCGATTTTAAAATAATAGAATAAGAGGTAAAAGAAAATGAAAATTTTAATAACAGGAGCAAATGGAATGCTTGCAAATTCCGTTAAAAAAAGACTAGAAGGAAATGAATTAATTTGTACAGATGTAGCAGATTTAGATATTACAAATCAACAAGCGGTTTTAGAATTTGTGCAAAAAACACAACCAGAATATATTATAAATTGTGCAGCTTATACTGCAGTAGATAAAGCAGAAGAAGCAGGAGAAATAGTAGAAAAAATAAATGCACAAGGACCAGAAAATTTAGCAAAAGCAGCAAAAGCAAATAATAGTGTACTAGTACATGTTAGCACAGACTATGTATTTGGTGGAGAATTAAAAATTGAAAAAGAATACAAAGAAGAAGACTCTAAAAATCCAGTAACTGCCTATGGTATTACAAAATTACATGGAGAAGAAAAAATAAAAGAAAATACAGACAAATACTATATTTTTAGAACAGCTTGGCTATATGGAGAAGGAAACAACTTTGTAAGGACAATGTTAAAATTAGCAGAAACGAAAAATGAATTAAATGTAGTTGCAGACCAACATGGATCTCCTACATATGCAGAAGACTTAGCAAACATTATTGGAGAAGCAATAGAGAAAAAAATACCATATGGAGTTTATAATGCTACAAACCAAGGATATACAACTTGGTATGAATTCACAAAAACCATATTTGACTATGCAAAAGTTTCTTGTAAGGTAAATCCAGTATCTACTGAAGAATATATTGAAATGATGAAAATAACACAAGCCAAAAGACCTAAAAATTCTAAATTATCAAAAGAAAAATTGCTATCTCGAGGAATTAATGTACCAAATTGGCAAGATGCATTAAAAAGATATTTAATAAAAGAAGGGAAAATGTAGTATATGAAAAATAGAAAAGGAATTATTTTAGCAGGAGGAAGTGGAACAAGATTATATCCATTAACACATGCTATATCAAAGCAAATTATGCCAGTATATGACAAACCAATGATTTATTATCCATTATCTGTACTAATGGAAGCAAACATAAGAGAAGTATTAATAATTTCAACTCCAAGAGATATTGTAGTTTTCAAAGAACTATTAGGAGATGGAAGTAAATGGGGAATGAAATTTGAATATAAAATACAAGAAAAACCAAATGGATTAGCAGAAGCATTTATAATTGGAGAAGACTTTATTGGGGAAGATAATGTTGCTATGATATTAGGAGATAATATGTTTTATGGTTCCCATCTTTCAGAAATGCTAAAAAGAGCAAATGAAAGAGAAAATGAATCTACAATATTTGGTTATCAAGTAAAAGACCCAAGAGCATATGGTGTTGTTGAAATAGATGAAGAAGGAAAAGCAATTTCAATTGAAGAAAAACCAATCAATCCAAAATCTAATTATGCAGTTCCAGGCTTATATTTTTATACAAATGATGTAATAGAAATTTCAAAAAATATCAAACCATCTACAAGAGGAGAATTAGAAATTACATCTGTTAATGAAGAATATATGAAAAATAATAAATTATATGTAGAAACATTTGGAAGAGGTATGACATGGTTTGACACAGGAACACATGATGCTTTATTGGAAACTGCAAGTTTTGTTCAAACAATAGAAAAAAGGCAAGGAATGCAAGTATGTTGCCCAGAAGAAATTGCATATCAAAAAGGATGGATTACAAAAGAGCAATTATCAAAATTAGCAGATAACTATATGAAAACAGACTATGGAAAATATTTAAAAAACATTGCAGAAACTAATTAGGGAGAAAAATAAAATGCTCTTAGAAAAAATAAAGAAGATATATAAATCGGACAAATTTCCAATATATGTCTATGTATTGATACTAGCAATAGTGCATATAACAGTTAAATTAGAACGTGATGATATTTGGTTTTCCACATGTTGCCAAAATACTACTTTTATAGATTATATGATAAATAGATATCAAACATGGTCATCAAGAGTAGTAATCGAGACGTGTTTTGTAGTATTTTGTGAATTTTTACCGTTATATATATGGAAAATTTTAAATATTGCAATGTTCTATCTTTTGGCATATTCAATATCTGAACTATTTATAGAAAAAGATAAAAGAAAATATAATACTATAATGTGTATATTATTATTATGCATACCTTTAAGTATATTAAAAGATGCCGGATGGGTTGCAACTATGAATTGTTATTTATGGACAGCTGCAACAGGACTATATGCAATAATTCCACTGAAAAAAATTGCTCAAAATCAGAAAATAACAGTTTTACAAGCAATAACTTATTTTTTAGCAATTATATATGCGACAAATCAAGAACAAGCAGCAGGGATATTATTTATAATTTATACATTAGGAATTATATATTTATTAAAATTAAAAAAAATAAAAATAAGAAAAACCCAAGTTGTAATTTTTATTAATTATTTAATGATATTGTTATGGCTAATATTAATATTAACATGTCCAGGTAATGCTAATAGAAAAATACAAGAAGAGGCACAATGGTTTCCAGGTTTTTCAAACTTATCAATTTTTTATAAAGTAACAATATGTATAACTTCTATGATGAATTATATGATAGAAGATGTAAGAATATTATTTTTTATTTTAATAGTAGTATTAGCATATAGAATATATAAAAATAAAGATGAATATAATTTTATTCAAAAAATAATTGGATATAGTCCACTTTTATTAATTGCATTGTATAAATATGTTTATATGATTTTTGATGTAACTGGTGTGCAAGAAGCATTGCAAAGCAAAATTTTTACACTTTTTAGAGTTGCTATGTATATATTAATATTAATTTCAATTGGATTAAGTTTAATAGTAATATTTAAGAAGCAAAAATGTATTATACCTATATTAATTTATTTTTGTGGTATCGTAAGTAGACTTGTAATGGCAGTATCACCAACAATTTTTGCATCTGGAGAAAGAACATCAACATTTATGTATTTATCATTTGTAGTGCTAGAAATTTTATTATTAAAAGATATGGAGGTAAAAAAATGGGAAAATTCAAAAAAACAGATACTTCAATAGAAGGTGTATGTATAATAGAACCAACTGTTTTTGGTGATAATAGAGGATATTTCATGGAAACATATAGCAAGGAGGATTTTAAAGAATTAGGATTAAATTATGAATTTGTTCAAGACAATCAATCTAAATCCAAAAAAGGAGTTTTAAGAGGATTACATTTTCAAAAAGAAAATACACAAGCAAAACTTGTAAGAGTAATAAAAGGAGAAGTTTTTGACGTAGCAGTAGATTTAAGACCTGGAAGCAAAACATATGGAAAATGGGAAGGTGTAATACTTTCAGAAGAAAATAAAAAAATGTTTATGATTCCAAGAGGATTTGCACATGGATTTTTAGTATTATCAGAAGAAGCAGAATTTACTTATAAATGTGATGATATATATAATCATGAAGCAGAAGGTGGGCTTGCTTGGAATGACCCAGATGTTGCAATCAATTGGCCTATGGGAAATATGCAAATATCAGATTTATTAACATCAGAAAAAGATAGTAAATGGCCAAGCTTAAAAGAATTAAGTAAAACTGATTTATTTAAAAATTTAAAATAAGGAAGGAAATAAAAAATGAAAAATGTATTAGTAACAGGAGCAGCAGGTTTTATAGGAGCAAATTTTGCAGAATATTTTGTAAACAAACACCCAGACTACAAAGTAGTGGTTGTTGATAAACTAACATACGCGGGAAATTTAAATAATTTAAGAAAAGTAAAAGATAAAATAGAATTTGAAAAAGCAGATATATGTGACTTTGAAAAAATGAAAGAAATTTTTGATAAATATGATATTAATGGAGTAATTCATTTTGCAGCAGAATCACATGTTGACAATAGCATTAAAAACCCATTTATATTTACACAAACAAATGTAATTGGTACACATACTCTGCTAGAAACTGCAAAACAAAAATGGGGAGAAGGAAGCGAAAATAAATTTGTTCACATTTCAACAGATGAGGTTTATGGTTCACTTGGAGAAGAAGGATATTTTACTGAGAAATCACCAATAAAACCAAGTAGCCCATATTCTTCTTCAAAAGCAAGTTCAGATTTAATAGCACTTGCTTACAAAGAAACATATAAAATGAATGTTAATGTAACAAATTGTTCAAATAATTATGGTCCATATCAACATAATGAAAAATTAATACCACATATGATTAAGCTAGCTTTAAATGACGAAAAATTACCAGTATATGGGGAAGGATTAAACATTAGAGACTGGTTATATGTAGAAGATCACTGTGAAGCAATTGACTTAGTTTTTCATAAAGGAGTTGCAGGAGAAAGATACAACATCGGAGGACACAATGAAAAGAGAAACATAGAAATTGTAAAATTAATATTAAAAAGATTAGGAAAATCTGAAGACTTAATCCAGCATGTAACAGATAGAAAAGGTCATGACTATCGTTATGCAATTGACCCTACAAAAATTAAAACAGAACTTCGGATGGTTTCCAAAAACTAAATTCGAAGATGGTATTGTAAAAACTATTGACTGGTACTTAGAAAATCCTGAATGGCTGAAATAAATTTGTAACATAAAAGTTACAAAAAAGACACATTTAAATCCCTTAAAAATGTTCCATTTTCCGACATAATGTGATAAAATGTGATTGTGGGTATTTAGGGAGGCGAATGATAAATGAAAAATAATAAAAAATATAGATTAATAATAGTATTAATTTTGTTTACTTTATTACAAGTAGGCTTATTTAATACTATTATTTCATTAGGTGCGGATAATGCACAAGTAGTAGAAGATGGAACTTATATAATTAAATCAGCAGTAAACGATAAATATGTGTTTGATGTTTCAGGAGAATCAATGGAAAACGAAGCAAATATAGCACTATATCAATATAATGGAAACAAAAACCAACAATTCAAAATAAAATATTTAGGAAATGGATATTATCAAATAACAGCAGTACATTCTGGAAAGTCACTAGATGTAACAGGGTATGGAACAAAAAATGAAACTAATGTAGAGCAATTTGCTTTAAAAAATCCAAGTGAAAAAAATCAAAGATGGAAAATAGTAAAAAACGCAGATGGAACATATAGCTTTGTTTCAGAATGTAATGGCTTGTATATTGACATATACCAAGGAAAAGCTGCCAATAATACTAATATACAAATGTATCAAAAAAATGGACAAGCATGGCAAAAATTCAAATTACAAAAAGTTCAAGAAAATGAAACAAATACTCAAGTAAAAGGAACAAAAACAATAGAAGATGGTAATTATTTTATTAAATCAGCAGTGAATAATAAATATGTACTTGATGTTGCAGGAAAATCAACAGCAAACCAAGCAAATGTGGCATTATATGAGTATACTGGAGCAAAGAATCAACAATTCAAAGTTAAATATTTAAATGATGGATATTATCAAATAACAGCAGTACATTCTGGAAAATCACTATCTGTTGCAGGAAGTGGAACAAAAAACGAAACTAATGTATATCAATATGGATTAAGTAATCCAGTAGCAAATAATCAAAAATGGGTAATTAAAAAACAATCAGATGGTACATATTCATTAATTTCTGCATGTAATGGATTATATGTAGATATATATCAAGGAAAAGCAAAAAACAATGCAAACATACAGATGTACCAAGAAAATAAACAAGCATGGCAAAAATTTAAATTTGAAAAAGTGGTAGAAGAAAAGCAAGATCAAGGCAAAAATAATAATAGTAACAATAATGTAGTACAAGGAAAGAAAACAATAGAAAATGGAGTTTATTCAATTGCAGTTGGCAGTTCAGATAATTTTGTACTTGATGTAGAAGGTGGTTCTAAAAATGATTGTGCTAATATACAATTGTTTAAGAAACAATCTGCAAAAAGGCAAAGATTTAAAGTAGAATATTTAGGAGATGGAACTTATAAAATAATAGCAGAATATTCAGGTAAAGTTTTAGATGTAGAAGGTAATAAAAAAGAAAATGAAAGTAATATAATACAATATAAGGCAAAACAACCTATAACAGATAATCAAAAGTGGATTATACAAGAAGCAGGTGGAGGTTACTATAATATTATATCTAAGGCTAGCGGATTATATCTTGATGTATATGGAGGAAATATTAATAATGGTGCAAATATTCAAATTTTTCAAGGACATGGTGTTTCATCTCAAAAATTCAAATTTGTTAAACCTTTGGATGTAGTAAGTACAATAGATACAAAAAAATATCCAGGATATAAAGAAAAAATAAAAGCTTTAATGGATGCACATCCAGGATGGAATTTTGAATTATTATATACTGGATTAAAATTCGATAATGTAATTGCGGGGGAAACATCATTACATTCTAGAAACTTAGTTCCAACCAATTATGGTGGAGAATGGATTTGTCCTACTTGTGGAACTAAATTGTATGATAGTGGTTGGTATTGTGCATCTCGGAAAAGCAACTGCTTATTATATGGATCCAAGAAACTTCTTAACAGATTCAGGAGTATTTCAATTCCAAGATGTAAATGAGTACATAAGAGGTGTTTGTACATTACAAGGAATTCAATCAAAAGTAAATAATACATTTTTACAAAATTATGCTTCTGCAATAGATAATGCATGTAAAAATCAAAATGTAAATCCTTATTACATAACCTCAAGAGTACTACAAGAACAAGGATCAAATGGTACAGTAATTGGAAAAGGTATGAATGGTGGAGATGGTAAAACATATTATAACCCATTTAATATTGGGGCAACTGGAAATGGCAGTTCACAAATTATTGCCAATGCTCTAAGTTATGCAAAAAGTCATGGATGGGACTCAATGCAAAAAGGTTTAGAAGGTGGAATTACTTTTTGTAAGAAAAATTGGCTAGAGAACTATCAAAACACTCTATATCAAAATAAATTCGATATAGATACAAGAAGTGGTGGTGGATTGTATTCTCATCAATATATGCAAAACTTAATGGCAGCACATAGTGAAGCAAGTATTTTAAGAAGCATGTATGCAAATACAGGAAAAATAGATTCTAATTTTACTTTTATAATACCAATGTATGAAAATATTAATGCAACTATTTCAGAAACACCAGTTAATAACCAAGAAACATCACCAATAGATGTGCAAGTAACAGCACAAAGCGGATTATGGATTAGAAAAGAAGCAAATGCAAATTCTAGTACAATCAAATTACTAAAACTTGGCGAAACAATATTATCTGTACAAAGAGGAATAAATAGCAATTGGCATAAAGTTGTTATGCAAGATGGAACAGTTGGATATATGTCAGGAGACTATTTAAAACAGATAAATGACAAAACAAATTGCAATTACAAAGCAAAAGTAAAAACACATGATGGTGATGGCTGTAAAGTAAGGGTTGGACCAAGTATACATTTAGACTTAGTAACTGCAATTGCAGACGGAGTAGAAGTTACAGTTATTAATGAAAAAACTTATAATAATATAGATGGATATAATTGGAATAGAGTAAGATTATCTACTGGAGAGCAAGGATTTATGCCAGCTCAATACTTAGCAAGATAGGTAGATTAGAAAGAAGGAAAAATGAAAAAATCAAGAAAATTAATAATGTTAATAATTACAATACTTGTAATCATTGGATTGCTAAATGTAAATAAAGTATATGCAGATCCCAATAGTAGTAAAGGTTTTGCAGAGTTTGATGATGAACAAGCAGAACAAGAAAGTCAAAAAATGCTAGAAGAACAACAAAAAGAATTAAAAGAAGCAGAAGGAAAATCTACTAATAACTATCTAGATAGTCTAACAGTAGAAGGATATGAACTTTCACCAAAATTTGATAAACAAACAATAGAATATAAAATAAACGGTAATGTAAATGATAGCGAAATAAATATTGTAGCAACACCAAGTGATTCAAAAGCAAAAGTAGAAGGTGCAGGAAAAGTAAAAGTAAATGGTAATGAATTTAGAATTGATGTAATAGCAGAGTCAGGAACAGTAAGAACATATAAAATTTACTTATCAGACCAAATTAATAATACAGAACAAAATAATCAAGAAGAAAAGCAAGAAGAACCAAAAAACGTAGAAGAAAATCAGGAAGAAGAGACTATAGAAGAAACTTCAAGTACAGTACAAGAAAGTGGAAAACTTGAAAACAATAATGTGGAAAATACCGAAACATCATTTAATAATTTAAGTATTATTTGGATAGTTATACTTGTAATTCTAGCTATTATTATTGCTGCAGTATTAATTAGAAAAAATAGAAAGTCAAAAGGAAAACATTGTTAAAACTAAAAGCACATAAAGTTATTGTAATTTTATGTGCTTTTTATTATAGTCTGTTATGTAGCTGGGAATTATTAATAAAAAATATATTGAATTTTTAATATAAAAAAAATAATTTAAATAGAAAGCCAAAATTTGACAAAATTACATAAAAATGTGTACTTTTTTCCAATTTTATGATATTATGTGCATGAAATAAATAAAAGGAGAAGATTAGAAATGAATAATATTAAAATATTTGCTTGTCCAACTGCAGAAGAATTCACACAAGAAATATGTGACCATTTAGGTATAGAAATGGGAAAAATTTATCATCAAAAATTTAAAAATGATAATAACTTTGTACAAATACTTGAAACAGTAAGACAAAAAGACGTATATATTGTGCAAACTACAAAGCCACCAGTAAATGAAAGAATTATGGAACTATTAATAACAATAGATGCAATAAAAAGAGCATCTGCTAAAAACATAAATATAGTTTTGCCATATTTTCCATATTCAAGATCAGACAAAAAAGATCAACCTCGTGTACCAATAACTGCAAAACTAATGGCGCAACTTTTAGAAGCAGCAGGTGCAACGAGAGTAATAACATGTGATTTACACAATCCAGCAATACAAGCATATTTTAATGTTAATTGTGATAGACTAACAGCAGAATATTTATTAGAAGATTACTTCAAAAAGAAGAATTTAGAAGATATGGTAATTGTAGCAACAGATGCTGGAAGTTCTAAAAAAGCATATAAATATTCAGAATTTTTTGGATGTCCAATTGCATTAGTAGATAAAAGAAGAGAAGGAAATGATGATAGAGCAATTGCAAGTACAATAATTGGGGATGTAACCAATAAAAATGCCATAATATTTGATGACGAAATAGACACAGCAGGTTCTATAATAGAAACAGTAAAAGTGCTAGAAAAATTTGGAGCAAAAAATATTTATGCAGGTTGTACACATGGAGTATTATCAGGACCTGCAATTGAAAGAATAAAAAATGCTGCAATTAAGGAAATGGTAGTAACAAATACTATTCCAATTCCAGAAGAAAAAAGAATTGATAAAATAACAGTATTATCAATTGCACCGTTATTTGCAGCAACAATAAGAAGAATTAACGAAGAAAGACCACTAGGAGAAGTATATAATGATATGTAAGGAAGAACAACAATGAAAAAGCAAGAAATTGAAAAAGTGAAATTAAATGAAATAAACTTAAAAAATATAAATTTAAAAACTCTAATTGGCATATACTTGCAATATAAAGAAATATTAAATTACTTAATATTCCGGTGTATTATCTACAATTGTTAGTTTTGTATCTTACTTTATATTTGCAAAAGTATTTAAAATAGATGAAGTAATAAGTAGTGGAATGTCTTGGGCTTGTGCAGTTTTGTTTGCTTATATTACAAATAAATTATTTGTTTTTGAAAGCAAAACCAAAACAGTAAAAGATTTTCTATTAGAAATGGGTTCATTTTTTTTAGCAAGAGTAGTTTCAGGAATCTTATGTGATGTAGGAACATTTGCATTAATGGTAAAAGTGTTACACATAAATGATTTAATTGCAAAAATTATAACTCAAGTTATGGTAGTTATAGTAAATTATGTATTTAGTAAATTTTTTATATTTAAAAACAAAGCAAAACAATAAGGAGTGTAAAATAGATGAAAAAAATATCTGTAGTCATACCAATGTATTATGAAGAAGAAGTAGCAAAAGAATGTTATAATAGATTGGTAGAGAATTTAAAAAAAATAGAAAATTATGAATATGAAATTATCTTTGTAAATGATGGAAGTAAAGACAAAACATTAGAAATAATAGAAGAAATTGCAAGCGAAGATAAAAACGTTAAAATTATTTCTTTTTCTAGAAACTTTGGGCATCAAGCGGCAGTAACAGCAGGAATAAAATATGTTACAGGAGATGCTATTGTTATTATTGATGCTGACCTTCAAGATCCACCAGAATTAATACCAGATATGGTAAAATACTGGGAAGATGGTAATGAAGTAATTTATGGAAAAAGAAAAACAAGAAAAGGAGAATCTGCATTTAAATTATTAACGGCAAAAATGTTTTATAAAACATTAAATGCATTATCAGATGTTGAAATTCCAAAGGACACAGGAGATTTTAGATTAGTAGATAGAAAAGTAATAGATGCTGTAAATGCAATGCCAGAACACAACAAATTTTTAAGAGGATTATTTAGTTGGGTTGGTTTCAAACAAATGGCTTATGAATATGAAAGACAGGAAAGATATGCAGGAAAAACCAAGTATCCTTTAAAAAAGATGTTAAAACTTGCCTCTGATGGAATAATGGGATTTTCTACAAAACCATTAAAACTAGTAGGAGGACTAGGCATTTTTACTATTTTACTTTCGATTTTAATTTTAATATATTCTTTAGTATCATATATATTTAATCTAAATCATTTAACAGCAGGGTGGACATCTATTATGGTTGCAATAACTTTGTTTAGTGGAGTACAGTTAGTCTCAATTTGGATTATAGCTGAATATATTGGTAGAATATATGATGAATCAAAAAACAGACCACAATATATTATTGACAAAAAAATTAATATTGAATAGGAGAGAATAAGTGTATGGGAAAAAAAAGAATATTAACAGGAGACAGACCAACTCGGAAGATTACATATAGGTCACTACTTTGGCTCTATAAAAAAGAGATTAGAATTACAAGAAAATGAAGAATATGACCCTTATATATTAATTGCAGATGTGCAAGCATTAACAGACAATTTTAATAATCCTGAAAAAGTAAGAAAAAATGTAAGAGAAGTTGCAATTGATTATTTATCTTGTCGGAATAGATCCAAAAAAGACAACTATATATATTCAATCAATGATACCAGAAACTGCAGAATTAACCGTGTTTTATTCTAACTTAGTAACAATTGCAAGATTAGAAAGAAATCCAACTGTAAAAACAGAAATAGCACAAAAACGAGATTTATTTGGAGAAAGTGTAACATATGGATTTTTAGGATATCCAGTAAGTCAAGCAGCTGACATAACAACATTTGAGGGTGAATTAGTACCAGTTGGAGAAGACCAACTACCACTAATCGAACAATGTAGAGAAATAGTAAGAAAATTTAATAGCATATATGGGGAAGTTTTAGTAGAACCAGAAGCAGTGCTATCATCAGGAAAAAGAATAAAGGGATTAGATGGAAACGAAAAAATGGGAAAATCTTTAGGAAATGCAATTTATCTATCTGATAGTGAAGAAGAAATAACCAAAAAAGTAATGAGTGCAGTAACTGATCCAAACCGTATAAAAAAAGATGATTTAGGAAATCCTGATATATGTATGGTAGCATATTATCATAATTTATTTAGCACAAAAGAAGAAATAAAAGCAGTGTGCGAAGAATGTAAGCTAGGCAAACGTGGATGTGTAGCATGTAAAAAGCAACTAGCACAAAATATAATAGAAACATTAAAACCAATAAGAGAAAAAAGAGCATATTATGAAGCACATCCAGAAGAAGTAGACAAAATTTTAATAGAAGGAACAAAAAAAGCAAGGCAAGTAGCAAAAGAAACCATGAAAAAAGTAAAAAAAGCAATGATGCTAGACTATTTTGAATAGGTGTTTTTTGGGACGGAGGAGAGCGTATGTTTATAGACTATACAAAAATAATAATTAAATCAGGAGATGGCGGAAATGGTGCAGTATCTTTTCGTAGAGAAAAATACGTAGCAGCTCGGACGGACCAGACCGGTGGAGACCGGTGGAAATGGTGGAAGTATTTATTTTCAAGTAGATAAAGACAAAAACACATTAATTGATTTTCGATATAACAGAAAATTTAAAGCACAAAATGGAGAAAATGGAAGCGGAAGCCATTGTAATGGAAAATATGGCGAAGACTTATATGTAAAAGTACCAATAGGAACAGTCATAAAAGATGCAGAAACTGGGAAAGTAGTTGCAGATTTATCTAAGCCAAATCAAACTGAGTTAATTTTAAAAGGAGGAAGAGGAGGAAGAGGAAACTCTCATTTCAAAACCTCTACTAGGCAAACACCAAGATTTTCAGAAGATGGAGAAAAAGGTGAAGAAAAAGAAATTATATTAGAACTTAAATTATTAGCAGATGTCGGATTATTAGGATTTCCAAATGTAGGAAAATCAACCTTTTTAAAAGCAGTAACAGATGCAAAACCTAAAATTGCAAATTATCATTTTACAACATTAGAGCCAAACCTTGGAGTTGTAAAAACAAAATATGGTGATGGATTTGTAATTGCTGATATTCCACGGAATAATAGAGGGAGCAAGTAGTGGCGTAGGTCTTGGAATTCAGTTTTTAAGGCATGTAGAAAGAACAAGGCTATTGTTGCACTTTTTAGATGTATCTGCAAGTGAAGGAAGAAATCCAGTAGAAGACTTTTATATAATTAATCAAGAACTAAAAAAATACAGTGAAAAACTATGGTCAAGAAAACAAATAATAGTTGCAAATAAAGTAGATGCTTGTGGAAATGAAGAAATTATAGAACAAGTTGAAAATTTAGCAAAAAAAGAAAACTTAGAACTATTTAAAATATCTGCTATAACTGGACAAGGTGTAGAAGAATTAATTGACTTTGTTACAGAAACCTTAAAACAATTACCAAAAGAAGAATTGACAGAAAGTGAAGAAAAAGTAGTCTATACATTAGAAGAAAAAGAAAATGATTGGACAATTAAACAAGAAGATGGAGTATTTATTGTATCTGGAAAAGCAGTAGAAAGATTAATGGGAAGAGTTAATATAGAAGACAACGAATCCATGTATTACTTGCAAAAAAGCCTAAAAAATATGGGAATAGACGAAAAACTAAAAGAAATGGGAATAAAAATGGGAGATACAGTAATACTTGCAGATTGGGAATTAGAATGGTATGAATAAAAAAAATTGTCATTGGGAACGGAGAATTTTGACAACACCGGTCCAAATGACAATTTTTTATATGTCTCTATTCAAATTTCCATTTGTGTAATCTTTACCTTCTAAGCGTTTACCACTTTTTACTATTTGAACAATTTCATTGATTTTTGAAACAGTTTCATCTAAAATGTCAATTCTAGCATAATCAACTGAAAAATTATCTACAGAAATAGAAGAAATTTTGCTATTAAATAAAGTAGTTACTGTTTGAATATTATCTGGCATAATTGGAAATTTCATATTTAATCTATCTTTTAAATAATAAACATTTTGACTTTGACACCTTGCTTTACAATCAGGATAACATTTATCAGTTTCACCGAAGCAAGCAATAATTCATATTTAATAAAGGAACTCTTCCATAAACCATCAATTCTTTTTGAAGATAATTATAATCACACAAGCTATTTATAGTAGGTTTATCAAGTTCAGGTGATATTGTAAATCGACTAACACCTAAGTTTTTTAAAGTCAAAACAGTTTGCAAATTGAACACATTAAATGTGTAATTTGTTACAATCTTAAAATATTTATCTAAATCAGTAAACAATTCATTTAAAAGTCTAATATTGCAAATATTAGAAATAACAAATCCCCTTATATCATATTTTTTAACAGATTTTTCACTATGTGCATAAAATAGATTTTTATAATTTCCTTTTACAATAGTCGGCATATAAATGTACAAATTAAATCTTTTACTTAGCATTTCTAATATAGTTTCATACTTTTTACTTGTAAAAAATTTTAAAGGAATATAGATATTATCAATATCATTAGTTAAATTAGAATAATCAAAATTTGTATCTAAATAATTTAATAAAACAGAAATTTTTATATCTTTTATCTTATCCAAATTAACACTATTTTTTACTACAGCTCTCATATCTGACAAGATTCTATCTTGATTGTTATTATCAAGTTTTTGCTTTTTTGGGTCAAAACGCAAGCATTCTAAAATAGCATATTGCTCAACTTGCTCTAAAGATTTTCTACGCAATTCATTTAAAGAACTTAACTTAGGAATAAACAAATTACTACCTAAATTAACTTTGATATTTTTAAACTCATAAGGAGTATCAGTTGTCTTAGATATTTGCTTAACAATAGTATCTTTATCTAAAGGCTTATTTTTAGCTTCAATTGGAAATTCATTTAATTCGTATTTAATATTTAAATCTTTATATAGTTTAATTGAATTACAAGGCGTAATATGTATTGAAATAGGTTTTTCTTTTTGAATTGTAACTTCACAATTTAAAGGGATTTTTATATTTTCTTTCTGATAGCTAGATTTAGCCGTCAAAAACAAGTCTTTAGAAGTCATTTTATAAATTTTATTGTTAAACGAAATATTACCTTTAATTCTTCCAATAGTTACAGTTTGACCAATTTTGGTTTCAGTAATATTTTTGCCATTTTCCATTAACTCAGAAATAGTATAACTTCCTTCTTCATTTTCAAAAGAAACTTTATCACCAATTTGAATAGGTTCTTTTAATTTTAAAGTAACGTAACCCTTATTTTTATTATAATTTTGGACTTTACCAAGTAATAATCCCATATTATTTGGCTTATCTTTAAAAACAAGATTCCTATTTGGTTCACTATCTAAATGACCTTGTGAAGACATTCCTCTGTTAAATACTTGAAGCAAATCCTTACGGTCTTTTTTATCAATGACATAATGATTTTTAGATAGAGCTAAATCAATATATTTTTTATAAATTCTAGTTACCGTTGCTACATATTCAGGAGACCTCATTCTGCCTTCTATTTTTAAAGCTTTCACACCAGCATTTATAAATGCAGGAATATAGTCTAAACTACATAAATCACGAGTGCTTAGCAAATATCCAGAATTAATTTTTTTATCATTTTCTAATAACTCATAAGGAAGTCTACAAGGACCTGCACATTTGCCACGATTTCCAGAGCGACCACCTAACATACTAGAAAATAAGCATTGCCCAGAATAAGAAATGCAAAGAGCACCATGGGCAAAACATTCTATTTCTAAATTTGTATTTTTACAAATATAAGCAATTTCATCAATTGAAAGCTCTCTTGCCAAAACTACTCTTTTAAAACCAAGCCTTTCCATTTCTAAAGCACCATTTAAACTATGTACTGTCATTTGAGTGCTTGCATGAATTGGCAAGTCTGGGAAAAGCTCAATTAGCTTAGTTGCTAATCCTAAATCTTGAACTATAATTGCATCTATTCCATATTGATAAGCTATTTTTGCTAAATCAATTGCTTGTTGAAATTCAGCGTCTTTTATTAAAGTGTTTAAAGTTAAATGGGTTTTTATACCACGAATTTTAGCATAATGTATGCATTTTTTTAAATTATCTAAATCAAAATTATCTGCGAAAGCTCTAGCATTGAAAAGATTGGAACCAAAATATACACTATCAGCACCATTTTGAACAGCAGCTTTCAAACATTCAAAATTACCAACAGGGGAAAGCAATTCCATACCTAACCATTCTCCTTTTCTTTTTGAACTATAAATATTTTATCATAAAAAAAATAAAAATAAAAGGATTTTATTGACTAAAAAAATAGCAAATGATAAAATGATAAAAACAAAACATTAGGAGGAAAAAAATGAAAAAATTAAAAAATATAATAATGATAATAATATTAGCCGTAAGCATACTATTTTTATGCCAAATAAAAAATTATGCAGTAAATGAAAGTAGCACTAATACGACAAATACTAATAGTTCAACTACAAAAAATAATGCAACTACAGAAAATAATAGTACAGAAAATAAAGAAAATCCAAGCACAAGCACAAACACTAACACTAGCACTAGCACTAGCGCAGAACAACCTACAACTACACCAAGTACTACTAATAATACAAGTAATACAAACACACAAGCAGGAGGAACAACATCAGGAACCACGTCTGAAACAACATCTGGTACCACCTCTAGTGGAAGCGGTTCAACCAATAAAAATACTGCTAACACAGTTACCACAACGAACACAACAAAATCTAGCAATGCAAATTTAACAACTTTAGGAATAAAACCTGGTCAATATGATTTCACAGGGTTTAATAATGATACACCTTCGTATGAAGCCAAAGTTCCAGAAAATGTAGAAAGTATAGAAATATTTGCAATATTACAAGATAAAAAAGCAACAATAAAAGGAACAGGAACAAGAAATTTGGAAAAAGGTAAAAATGCATTAGATGTAGTTATTACAGCAGAAGATGGAACAACAAAAACATTTACAATCAATGTTACAAGGGGAGAAGAAACTACAGAAACAAAAGTAGATAGCAATAATAATGAAGGGCTAAAAGAACTATCAATAACAGGTGTGAGTCTATCACCTTCATTTCAAACTAATGTATATGAATATAATGTTAAATATATTGGAGAAGACACAAAACTAGAAATTCTTGCAGAACCAACAAACAATGCTTATACTGTAGAAGTAACAGGAAACGAAGATTTACAAGAAGGAGAAAACACAATTACAATATTAGTATCAGAAAGTAATGGTGCAAATGTTGCAACTTACCAAATAATAGTAAATAAAAGTTTAATTGATGAAGAAGCAATTGCAAGAGAAAAACAAGCAGAAGAAAATGAAAAAAGGCAAAAAACAATTTTAATAGGAGCAATAATTGGAATAATAGTAATTATAGGAATTATTGTATTTATGATAATAAAAAGAAAAAAAGATGAAACCTTTTTAAATGATGATGATGAAGTAGTCTCTTTATATGACGAAGATGACGAAGACGAAGAAGATGATAGTGAATTAAACAAAACTAAAGAATATGAAGAACTACCAAAAGCTTTAATAGGGCAAAAGAAAGCAATTATAAAAGACGAGCAAGAAGATAATATAGAAAATGAAAATTTTGATGAAATGCCAAGACACGAATTAAAAGAAAAATATTTAAATAATTTTTCAAGTAAATATGAAAATTATGAAGAAAACTATGATAATTACGATAATATGGAAGAAACAAAAAAAAGACATAGTAAAGGAAAAAGATTCAAAGAATAAAAAGAGGGAATAATGGAAGTAAAAGATTTGTCAATACAAGAAAAAATAGGGCAAATGATGATACTTGGAATAGACTCAAACAAAATAACACAAGACATTAAAAATATGATACAAGTCTATAAAATAGGTGGATTTATTTTATACAAAAAGAATTTTGATAATTACAATCAAATGACAACAATTATAAGACAATTAAAAGAAATAAACAAAGTAAATAAAATACCATTATTTATTGCAATTGATCAAGAAGGTGGAAGAGTAAATCGTATGCCAAAAGAAATTTTAAATTTACCATCAGCATACTTAATTGCAAAAAATACAGGAACCGAAGGAGTAAAAAAATCAGCAGAAATTATTGGTAAAATATTAAAACAATCTGGATACAATTTGAATTTTGCACCAGTATTAGACATAAAAAGATTTCCAAATAAACATGCAATCCGGAGACAGATGTTATAGCGAAGAAAAACAAGAAGTTGCAAATATGCGGAATAGAATTTATGAAGGAACTACAAAGACAAGGAATTGTATCTGTAATAAAACATTTTCCAGGACATGGTGCTGTAAGTCAAGATTCCCATTTTTTCTTGCCAAAAATAAAAACAAAAATGGAGCAATTAGAAAAAGAGGATATGTACCCATTTGAACAAGCAATAAAAAATGGTGCAGATAGCATTTTAATGGGGCATTTGGTAGTAAAAAGTGTAACAAGAGAATTACCAGCCTCTTTATCAAGAAAATTTATCACAAAATATTTAAGAAAAAAGTATCATTATAAAGGATTAATTATAACTGATGACTTAAAAATGAAAGCTATTAAATTTATCTATGGTAAAGAAAAAGCAGTAAGAAAAGCATTTGAAGCAGGAAATGATATAATCTTATTTAGAATTAGTCCAGATAAACAAAAACAAATTATAAATCATATATATGATTTGGTAAGACAAGGAAAATTAAAAGAGAATAGAATTAATAAAAGTGTAAAAAGAATTTTAAATATAAAACAAAAATATAAAATTTCAGATGAGTTTACTGAAGAAGAAATTAATTTAGAAGAAATAAATGAACAAATAAAAGAAATTAGGCAAAAATGTGGAATAGAATAGAAATAAAACAGCATATAAATATGCTGTTTTATTTCACAATAATTTGTTTATGGATTAGCAGCAACCTCCTCTGTTACCACCACAACAACAACAGATTAATAATATAAGGATTATAATCCAGCAACAATCATCACCAAATCCAAATCCACATCCTCTATTTTCTGGCATAGTCTAGACCTCCTTCCATAAAGAAATTAAGTATCCTTTGTATGGTATATAATATGAGAAATAAAAAAATGTGTTACAAAAGTAAAAAATTTATTTGTTCGCTTTTATAATTATTTAAAATGTGATACAATTTGAAACAACAAAAGGAGAGAGAAACATGCAAAAAAAAATAGAAGAAATATTTAATGATTATAAAACAAATTCAAATATAAAATATGCGCAAGTAGAAAGTTTTAACATATTAAAAAAAACAAATACATTGCAAGTTATTTTATTTTTTGATGAATATATAGAAATTAAGGACATTTGGAATTTAGAAAATTTTCTAAAAGAAAGATTTCAATTTGAACATCTTGACATTCAAATTCATTATCATGAAAAAGTAGAAAAAAAATCAATTCAAGAAGAATGGAAAAATATAATTAGTTATATGTCTCATAAATATCCTTTAGCTGCACCAATGCTACTTTCAAAAAGTAATATAAAAGTGGAAGACAAAAAAATAATTATAGAATTACATATAAAAGGAGCAGAATTTTTAAAAGCAAAAAAGGCAGACAAAGAACTTCAAAAAACTATTAAAAATTTATTTGGTGAAGAATATAAAATAGATATTGTTGAAAAAGTATCAGCAAAAGATTTAGACGAAATAAATCAAAATATTAAAGCAGAAGAAGAAAAAGTACTATCACATATTAATGAAGAAAATATGCAAGAAATAACAATAGAAGAAGAACAAGCACCATCAACCGAAACACAAAGTAGTGATGATGTTCAATACATTTTGGGAAAACCATCAAAAGCAAAAGAAAAGCATATAAAAATAAAAGACATCACAGCAAATGATGGAAGAGTAACATTAGAAGGAAGAGTTGTAAATAGCCAAGTAAAAGAAACTAAATCAGGCAAAGGCATGATTATATTTGATTTATACGACGGAACAGGAACAATTACTTGTAAATCATTTTCAAAAAATTATCAAGAAGGACAAGAAATTGTAAATAAAATAGCAGAAGCAAAAATAATAAAAACAATTGGAAAAGCCGGGTTAGACACATACGTAGGGGATGTTACTGTTATTTCTAACATAATTATTCACACAAACGCGCAAATTCCAGAATTGCCAACAGAAGATGAAATAGAAAATACCCCACTAATACTTGGAAAAAATCCAAATATTACAGATACACAAGTAAAAGTAATAGATATAGGAGTAGACGATGGAAAAATTGCAATACAAGGAGAAGTAATATTTACAGAAGAAAAACCACTTAAAGGGGACAAAATACTATTTAGTTTTGATTTATATGATGGAACAAGTACTATTACTTGCAAAGCATTTTTAGAAAAAAATTCTGCTAAAAAGAAAATGAAAAGAATTCAAGATGCAAAAGGAATTAAAGTATCTGGAAATGTTCAAATGGATAGTTATTCAAACGAATTGACAGTTGTAGCAAATACTATTATTGAAACAGAAGGGCTAAAAAAAGAAATAAGGCAAGACAATAGTGAAGTAAAAAGAGTAGAATTACATATGCATACACAAATGAGCCAAATGGATGGAATTACTTCTGCAAAAGATTTAATAAAAAGAGCAATGCAATGGGGAATGAAATCAATTGCAATAACAGACCATGGAGTAGTACAAGCATTTCCAGAAGCACATAAATTACTTGGATATGATAATCCAGATATGAAAGTTATTTATGGTGTAGAAGCATATTTAGCGCCAGACAAAACGGCAATTGTAACAAATGGAAAAGGACAAGACATTGATACTACTTATTGTGTATTAGACTTAGAAACAACAGGATTTTCAGCAATTAATGAAAAAATTACAGAAGTAGGAATAATGAAGGTAAAAAATGGAGAAGTAATTGATGAATTTTCTACATTTGTAAATCCACAAAAGCATATACCAGCTAGAGTAACAGAAGTTACAAATATAACAGATGACATGGTAAAAGATGCACCAACAATAAACGAAGTTTTTCCTAAAATTTTAGAATTTATTAAAGATAGTGTGTTAGTCGCACATAATGCATCATTTGACATAGGATTTTTAAAACAAAATGCCAAAAATTTAGGATATGATTTTAACTACACTTATTTAGATACACTAAGTTTAGCAAAAGACCTATTTCCAAATTACAAAAAATATCAATTAGGAAAAATCGCAGAAAATTTAGGCATAAAAGTAGAAGTAGCACATCGAGCTTTAGATGATGTAGACACCACAGTAAAAGTATTTAATGTTATGATAAATCAACTAAAAGAGCGTGGAGCGAAAACTGTAGATGATATTGATAATGTAAGTAGAGATGAAGAAGCCAAAAAAGAAGAATATAAAAAGCTTCCTACTTATCATGCAATTATTCTAGCAAAAAATTATGTTGGGTTAAAAAATTTATATAGATTAGTATCACTATCTCATCTAGACTATTTTTATAGAAAACCTAGAATTTTAAAAAGCTTATATAAGAAATACTCTGAAGGTTTAATGATAGGAAGTGCATGTGAAGCAGGGGAATTATATCAAGCAATTGAATTAGGAAAAACTGATGAAGAAATTGAAGCAATTGCAAATGAATATGATTATTTGGAAATCCAACCAATAGGGAATAATGAATTCTTAGTAAGAAGAGAAATAGTAAAAGATGATGAAGCATTACGTGACATTAATAGACAAATTGTAGAATTAGGGGAAAAATTAAATAAGCCAGTTGTAGCCACTGGAGATGTTCACTTTATGGATCCACAAGATGAAATATATAGGCGTATTTTAGAAGCTGGGCAAGGCTATGAAGATGCAGACAATCAAGCACCTCTTTATTTGCGAACAACAGAAGAAATGCTAGAAGAATTTAGTTATTTAGGAAAAGAAAAAGCTTATGAAGTAGTAGTAACAAATACTAATCTAATTGCAGATATGTGTGAACAAATTAGCCCTATTTCCAAAGAAAAATGTCCACCACATATACCAGGTTGTGAGGATACTATAAGAGAAATTGCATATAACAAAGCACATGAATTATATGGCGACCCATTACCAGAAATTGTACAAACAAGGCTAGATAAAGAACTTGAATCCATTATAAAAAATGGATTTTCAGTAATGTATATTATAGCGCAAAAATTGGTATGGAAATCAAATGAAGATGGATATATAGTAGGTTCAAGAGGCTCAGTAGGTTCTTCACTTGCAGCATACATGACAGGAATTACAGAAGTAAACTCACTTCCAGCACATTATAGATGTCCAAATTGTAAATATTCTGATTTTACAGACTATGGATATAAAAATGGATTTGACTTGCCAGACAAAGAGTGTCCAAAATGTGGTCATAAATTAGATAAAGATGGGATGGACATACCATTTGAAACTTTCTTAGGTTTTAATGGAGACAAAGAACCAGATATAGACTTGAATTTTTCAGGAGAATATCAAGCAAAAGCACATCGTTACACAGAAGTAATTTTTGGAAAAGGAACAACATTCAAAGCAGGAACAATTGGTACAATAGCAGACAAAACAGCTTATGGATATGTAAAAAAATATTTTGATGATAGGCACATACCAATTAATAAAGCAGAAGCACGGAAGATTAGCAATTCGGATGTACAGGAATAAAAAGAACCACCGGACAACATCCAGGGCGGAATTATTGTAGTGCCAAAAGGAAGAGAAATATACGAATTTTGTCCAGTACAACATCCAGCAGATGATCCAAATTCAGATATTATCACAACTCATTTTGACTATCACTCAATAGATCAAAACTTATTAAAATTAGATATACTTGGTCATGACGATCCAACAATGATAAGAATGTTGCAAGACATAACAGGGAAAGATCCACGTCATGTACCATTAGATGACAAAGAAACAATGTCAATATTTAGCTCAACAAAAGCACTCGGGGTTACACCTGAACAAATACACTCAGAAGTTGGAAGTTATGGTGTTCCTGAATTTGGAACAAAATTTGTAAGACGGCATGCTTTTAGACACAAGACCAACCACATTTGATGAACTAATTAGAATTTCCGGATTATCACATGGTACAGACGTATGGGTAGGAAATGCTCAAAAATTAATTGAAGAAGGAACTGTAACATTGCAAGATGCTATTTGTTGTCGTGATGATATTATGATATATCTAATAAAACAAGGACTTCCACCAAATTTAGCATTTAAAATTATGGAAGTAGTTCGTAAAGGAAAAGCAACTAAAGATCCAGAAAAATGGAAAGAATATGTAGAAACAATGAAAGAATATAATGTACCAGATTGGTATATAAAATCTTGTGAAAAAATAAAATACATGTTCCCAAAAGCACATGCTGCAGCCTATGTAACAAATGCTTTTCGTATTGCATGGTTTAAAGTGCATGAACCATTAGCATATTATGCGGCATATTTTTCTATAAGAGCAGATGAATTTGACAGCGAATATATGATATTTGGAAAAGAAAAAGTAAAAAACAAAATGAAAGAAATAGACTTAGCAGGAAACAATGCAACAGCAAAAGACAAAAACATGTATGCAATATTAGAGCTAGTATTAGAAATGTATGAAAGAGGTTTCAACTTTTTACCAATTGATTTATACAAATCACATGCAACCAAATTTCTAGTAGAAGAAGAAGGAATAAGACCTCCATTAAACAGTATACCAGGGCTTGGCACAGTAGCAGCAGAAGGAATAGAAAAAGCAAGGCAAGATCGGAAAATTCATGTCAATAGACGACCTAAAAATACGTTCAAAAGTAGGAAACTCAGTAACCGACTTATTAAAAAAATTTGACTGCTTAAAAGGAATGAGTCAAAGCAATCAAATGAGCTTATTTGCTTGAGATTGGATTAGGGTCGGATTGGGGACAGGCACCAGAGCTCGGATTGGGGACAGGCACCAGTGCCACATTTTTGTTGGATTGGGGACAGGCACAACATTGACGAAAATGTGGCACTGGTGCCTGTCCCAACATTGACATTGGTATTAAATTAGAAAGGATAAAAAATGTTTGAACAAAGTACAATTAATTTTAAAGAAATATTTTCGATCCAAAATATATTGATTTACTTATTAGTAATTAATCTTTTTGGATTTTTTATCATGTGGCTAGATAAACACAAAGCAAAAAAAGGAGCATGGAGAATATCAGAAAAAACATTATTTATAGTAACAGCATTAGGCGGAGGAATTGGAACTACTGCAGGAATGTATACTTTTAGACACAAAACGCAAAAACTTAATTTTGTTATTGGATTTCCATTTATTACAGTTTTGGAAATAATTGGAATAGTATGGTATATTATAGCAAAGTAAGTTATATAAAAAAATAAGTGCACATAACAAGTATCTAAAATAAAATAAACAAAAAAATATTATTGTAACCTAAATAAACTGTGAACAACTCGTGAACAAAAAGTACCTATTTTAAGTTATTCACAAAGTTATCCACAGTATCCACATTAAAAAAATAAAATCATAGTAAAAAAAACATGACAAAATCAGGATACATAAAACCAAAAAGGATACATAATTGTAACATACTTGAAATATTTTTGTAACAAAAGTACAAAAATTGAGCAAAAAATGTCAAATAAGTGATGATTAATAAAAAACAAACAAAATTTTATTGATGCTTAGAAATAAAAATGTAACAATTTTGTAAAATAAAAAATATGTGGATAACTTTTCATAAATACGAAAATAAATACAAAAATAAACACAAAAAAATAAAATGCATATAATAAAATAGGTGAAAAAAATGTTATATAAATTAAAGAAAATTTTAAATAAAAATAGATGCTATTGTGAAACAGAAATAAGTAATGAACAATTAGAAAAAATGATAAAGGAAGGTACTATACTTTTAGATGTAAGAAGTATTCAAGAATTTGAAGAAGGACATATAGAAAGTGCAATTTCTTTACCAGTTTATGATATAAAGAAAAAATACCAAGAGGTGCTAAAAGATAAATCTCAAATAATTATTGTTTATTGTAGTACAGGTCATAGAAGCGAAAAAGCACAAAAAATATTAAAGAAGTTAGGATATGAAAAAGTATATAATTTATGTAAATAATTTTTACTATGAAAACTATATAATTTAATGATATTTTATATGTACTGTTACAATTCACAGCCAAATCAAATAAAGATATGTAATAAAAATGAAAAGAAAATGTAAAATAAAAAGTAGTTCAT
>CANQPY010000015.1 GCA_947625835.1 uncultured Clostridia bacterium
AAACCCATAGCAAGTTGTTTAAATTTACCGCAATTTACTACTATGAATGTTATAGATGGTCAGGCTGGTCTAATACTTTATACCAGTCTGATTTTCTACAGCCTAACCATCGATAACATACTAAACATCATTGTTTTGCTAATATTAGCAGGGGTGTCAATTTCAATGCTTACAGGTGAAAATGGTATTTTGAAAAGAGCACCGGAGGCAAAAGAAAAGACGGAAATAGCTACTGAAGAGGAACAAAATACATTATTGCAATATGAATATGAAATGGCAAAAATGCAAGGAGAAATAAGTGAAACAGAGACATTTGGAGAATATTCAATGGAAAAAGAAATAAAGGAAAAATATGGACAGGATATAAAAATAGGGGACACTGTAAATTATAACGATGGTGTGGTTGATTACGATGGAAAATGGAAGGTTTTAGGAATAGAAAATGGACAAATTTTGCTTATGTCATCAAAACCTGTTAAAACTAATTTTCAATTGCATGGAAGAGAAGGATATTTAAACGGGGTAGAAAAATTAGATAAAGTATGCGAGGAATATGGAGCTGAAAGAGGAGCTGAAAGTGCTAGAAGTTTAAGAGTAGAAGATATAAACAGAATTACAGGATATAGTCCTGAAAGAACTGGAGATGGAAAAAAGTTCGCGTATGGAGATGTGAACGAGTATGGAAGCGAAGTTACTTATACTAAAAATAGTAATGGTAAAATTACTTATAATTGTTCAAATGGTTTAAGCGGAGAATCAATAAATAATAAGTTTTATAAGCTAGATGGTACAGAACTTACTTCTGGTTCTATAACATTAATAAATTCTTATTACCTATATTATGTGACAACGTTAACTGATAAAAATAATGGGGGAAAATATAATGATGAAAGATGGAAAAATTTATTCAGCGAATGTCCACCTAGTGATTGCTGGTTACGGTAACAGATATTTGCTATGTCGCGATAGCTCCAAAAATGACGACCATGGGGATATTATGTGGGGGATTAGGGCATTCATTAATGTTGGAATTGTCGGCAGAGAATGGGTTGGTTCGAGACAATTGGTTACATCTGAGAAAGATGATTGGAAAGAATTCGAGAAAGCTCTCTGTGTCATTGGAGTTGTTGCGCTAAGTGAGGATTCTCAATTTTCTAGTGATACGGAAAATGTTTGGAATTTGGAAAATTAAGATTTCAAGTGAATTGCTGTACATTACTATAAAAAATTTAAAGTAGCACTGAGTTTGTTAGAGCGGTTTTATCCATTGCTTGCTAATATACTTTTAATATTAGCAGGGGTGTCAATTTCAATGCTTACAGGTGAAAATGGTATTTTGAAAAGAGCACCGGAGGCAAAAGAAAAAACGGGTTTCTTAATTTAGAGAAGATGTTAGATGAAGAATGTACAAAATATGGTAATGGAAGTGGAGTAGAAAGTGTAAGAAGTTTAAGAGTAGAGGATATTAATAGAATATCAGGATATGACCCAGAAAGTCCAGAAAAAAAGGATATTATGGAAAAGGTACAGTTAGAGAGTATGGTACAATGGTTACATTTACATTGGATGACAATAATTATGTAAAATATGAATGCTCTAATGGGCAATCATTAAGTACGAATTTACAGGATTTCGAACATGTGGATGGTAGAAAATTAGGTAATGAGGTATCAGAAATTACAATTCTGAATAATTCTTATATGTATAGATGGAATCCGGGAGAAAGCTTGAAGGGTGATATTAATATGGATGTTTCTTTACACAAGCCACTTAGTGAGAGAATAAAAAAATTATTTTACTCCGATGTAGAGAGGACTTCTAGGGAAATATGGTTAGCAAATGTGACTATGTATGCAAATCGTCTGCGGTAAGGATTTCGGCGCTTACTTCAGTGGTTGTTACCTAGGGGTGAATTGGAATGAGGGTGGTTGGTTGAGTTTAACAGATGGGAGGTTGTTCACTTCGAATGGGACTGAAACTGAGCGAGAGTATGATGTTGTAGCAGTAGTTTTATTGAGACCTGATGTGACATTTAATAAAAATGAAAATAATACATGGATTTTAGAGTGCTAAAATATTTATAGGAAGCTTCTTATAATTGTTCTTGTAAAATATTAATAAATGAGGATGCGTAATGTACTAAATAGCTCGTACCCCGCAATGGAACGAATGATAGAGAAAGAACCCAATATCTTGAAAATATAATAAACCTCTAGTATAATATATTTATGCAAATTAAAGTTACAAATATATTATATGGGAGTTTTTTTGATGACTAATAAAGAAATACTAGAAAAAATGAAAGAGGGCATGAAGTTAAGAAATTTTTCACACTATACATATGATTCGTAGAGATCAAAAAAATGTCGCACTAGCGCAAGCAATATTAGAAAAATATAGAACAGAAACAAAAGAAGATGTATGACTACAAATCAACAGAAAATCGAAGAAATGGATATACTAACAAAACATTAAAAACAACATATATAGATGTATGGGAACAAACAAGAAAAGTCATGAACAATGTTTAATTTGTGTTATGTAAAGTCAGATAATCTGTATTGACTTTTTATAAAAAAGGTATTATTATATAAAACAATAATTTAAAAATTTATATCTAAAAGTTTAATTCAAAAAAATTTCCAAAAATGAAAAATAATATAAAAAAAAAGAGAAAAAGGAAGAAAAAAACAATTATTTAGTTGATTTTACTAAATAATCAAAAATGACTTTTTTTATTTGTAATGGTATAGTATATGAAAAATGAAAGGAGAAGTTTTTTAGTGAAAAAAGTAACAATAATAGCAGTTGTAATAGTCATTGCAATAGCAGGAGTGATTTTTTTTAGTTTTTATAATAAAGAAAAAAACGTTAAAAATGATTATGGTGAAGAAGACTTGGGAGTAGAATATGGTCTCAATATAAAAAAAGAAGATGCAATCTATTATGAACGAGAAGGAAGTTCAAGTGTTGAAAGAATATCTTATATCTATTATGGAGAAAATAAAGAATGTAAAATTTGGACAAGATATTTCAATTGTGGAGAAAGTAAAATAATTGAAGAAACACTATCTGAAGAAACAAAAGAAATGATTTTAAATGAAATAAAAAACTCAATAAAGTTAGGAGAAATAGAATTGGATAAAGACAAAATACAAATTGAAGGTGGTGAAGGTGGCTCTGATTTTACAGGAGTTCAATATATTGATAAAAATACTAATTTAGGAATTCAACCTATAAATTTAGTAAAATTAAATATAGTAAAGGATATTTATGATATTCTATAAAAATATTGTTTTAAATATAAAGAAAAATAATTTATTGAAATTTATAAAAAATTGTATTTGTGTCAATTGTTATGAGAGCTAAAAGTTGTAAATATCTACGTCAATGGTATCAATAAAAAATTATCAATAGCTTGTATCTAAGAATACAGGCTATTTTGCTTTTATAAAAAAATAGTTACTGTTTAGACTTTAACTTGCTTTTTATATATAATTGATTTTAGTCTGAACAGTAACAAAAAATAAAAAAATGTGTATAAATTTGTGTAATAAATATTGACAATTATCCCATCAAAAAGATACAATGTAAAAAAAAGAAAAGAGGTGTATAAAATTGGAAGAAACAGAAAAAAGCAAATTAGAAGAAATAGCAAAAAAAGTAAGAAGAGGAATATTAGAAGAAGTATATAATGGAAAATCAGGACATCCTGGTGGTTCGCTATCAATTGCAGACATTTTAACAGTATTATATTTTAAGCAAATGAATATAGATCCAAAAAATCCAAATTGGGAAGATAGAGATAGATTAGTATTGTCCAAAGGACATTGTTCACCAGCACTATATAGCTGCTTAGCCAACAAAGGATTTTTTCCCATAGAAGACCTAAAAACATTTAGAAATATAGATAGTTATTTGCAAGGTCATCCAGATAAAAACAAAGTGCCTGGGGTAGATATGACAACAGGCTCATTAGGGCAAGGCTTATCTGTAGCAAACGGGATGGCAATTGCAGGAAAAATGGACAAAAAAAATTATAGAGTTTATTGTATTTTAGGTGATGGAGAAATAGAAGAAGGTCAAATTTGGGAAGCAGCAATGGCATCTAACAAATATAAACTAGACAATTTATGTGTTATTGTTGATAATAACAACTTGCAAATTGATGGAACAATAGAAGAAGTTATGAGTTCATATCCAATTGATGAAAAATTTAGAAGCTTTGGGTTTGAAATAATTAAAATAGATGGTCACAATATAGAAGAAATTATAAAAGCATTTGAAGTAGCAGAAAATGTAAAAGAAAAACCAACATGCATTATTGCAAAAACTATAAAAGGAAAAGGTGTATCATACATGGAAAATCAAGTAGGATGGCATGGAAAAGCACCAAATGAAGAGCAATATAACCAAGCAATAGAGGAATTAAAATAGAAAAATAATATAAAAGTTTTGACAATAATGAAGGAGGAAATAAGTAAAAATGAAAGAGGAAAAAAAAGCAACCAGGGAAAGCTATGGAGAAGCATTAGTAAAATTAGGTAAAGAAAATGAAAAAATAGTAGTATTAGATGCAGACTTAGCAAGTGCAACAAAAACAAGTTTATTTGCAAAAGCCTACCCAGATAGATTTTTTGATATGGGAATAGCAGAAGCAAATATGGTAGCAACAGCAAGTGGCTTAGCAACATGTGGAAAAATTCCATATTGTAGTACTTTTGCCGTATTTGCAGCAGGTAGAAGTTATGACCAAATTAGAAATAGTGTGTGTTATCCAAACTTAAATGTTAAAATTTGTGCAACACATAGCCGGAATTACAGTAGGAGAAGATGGAGCAACACATCAAATGTTAGAAGATATTTCACTTATGAGAAGCTTACCAAATATGAAGGTCTTTTCTCCATCTGATGATGTAGAGACAAAATGGCTTATAGAAGAAATAAGTAAAATACAAGGGCCTGTATATGTAAGGCTTGCAAGACTTGCCACTGAAAAAATATATGATGAAAATCAAAAATTTGAAATTGGCAAAGCAATTCAAATAGGAGAAGGAACAGATGGAACTATATTTGCAACAGGTGTAATGGTTTCTGAAGCAATCAAAGCACAAGAAAAACTAAAAGAACAAGGAATAAATGTAAGAGTAGTAGATGTTCATACTATTAAACCAATTGATGAAGAAACAATTATAAAATGTGCAAAAGAAACTAAAAAATTAATATCTATAGAAGACCATAGTATAATAGGAGGTTTAGGTTCTGCAATTTCGGAGGTATTAACAGATAAGTATCCTGCAAAATTGGAAAGAATGGGAATGCAAGATATTTTTGGAAAATCTGGCAAAGCAGAAGAATTAATGAAATATTTTGGACTAAATTTAGAAAAAATAGTAGAAAAATTTAAATAAATGTGTTATAATACTAAAGATGCATATAAACCAAAGCTATGTAAAATAAGGGGATATTCAAAATGAAAATCTTCAGCAGGAAGCAACAAAAACCAAATCCTTGTAAGGATTGCAAGTGTGATGAGTGCGATCAAAATTGCAATCCAAATCTTAACGATTGTCCATACTGTGATATAGTCGCAATGGATATAATGTATGAGCAATCTGAGGGTTGTCCGTACGGCGTTAAGAAAAAAAGGAAAAAGCGGAAAAGATAAATGTTCTCCTAGGCGAAAGCCTAGGAGAGCATTTTCCTTTTTTTGTGAATTTTTTGTGAATTTTGCAAAAGAAAGAAAAACAGAGAAAAGTGATAGAAAATGTAAAAAAACCAATAATTTCTATCATTTTTTTAGGAAAAAAGTATTGCAAAAAAAGTACTTTATTGTTATGATTAAATAGAATAAATTTATTTATGCAAATAAGGATTGAGGGGAACAAATTCATGATAGAATTTAGAAATGTAACAAAAACATATACAACTGGTACAGAAGCGGTACGAAATGCCAATTTTGTTATTGAAAAAGGAGAATTTGCCTTTTTAGTAGGCTCATCAGGAAGTGGAAAATCAACACTTATAAAACTAATATTAAAAGAAGAAGAACCAACATCTGGAAACATAATTATAAATGGCAAAGATACAACATTTTTAAAACCAAGCAAAATTCCATATTTAAGAAGAAGTATGGGAGTTGTTTTTCAAGATTTTAGACTTTTGCCAGATAAAACTGTTTATGACAATGTAGCTTATGCAATGTACATAGTAAGAGCAACACCAAGGCATATAAGAAGACAAGTTCCAATGGTATTATCTTTAGTTGGGCTAAGTGGAAAAGCAAAAATGTATCCAAATGAATTATCAGGTGGAGAGCAACAAAGAGTTGCTTTAGCTAGAGCTTTAGTTAACAATCCATCAATGTTAATTGCAGATGAACCAACAGGAAACTTAGACCCAGATACTGCATGGGACATTATGGAACTATTAAATGATATTAACATGAGAGGAACTACCGTAGTTGTTGCAACACATGCAAAAGATATCGTAGATCGTATGAAAAAAAGGGTTATCCATATACGTAAAGGCGAAATAATAAGAGATGATAAAAAAGGTGGGTATGATTGTGAAATATAACAGGTTTGGGTATTTTATTGGAGAAGGATTTGGAAATGTATTCAAAAATAAAAAATCAACAGGAGCATCCCTTATGATTATGTGTGCAACAATGATTATTTTTGGAATATTTTTGATTCTTACAGAAAACATAAATCATTTTGTAAATCAAGTAGAATCAGAGCAAGGGATACAAGCATTTATAGACGATTCTGCAACACAAGAAGAAATAGATGAATTAGGAGAAAAAATAAGAGGGTTAAATGGTGTAAGTACAGTAGAATTTTTAACAAAAGAAGATGCATTCAATATAATGGGAGAAAGATTTGGAGAGCATAAAGACTTATTAGTAGGGCGAGAAGAAATTTTTCCAGCATCTTATATTGTAACTTTAACTGATTTAACATTAAGTAGTGAAGTACAAGAACAAATTTTAACATTTGACCATATTACAGAAATAAACAGTGCAGATAGAACAGTAGAAACATTAATAAACTTAGCAAATGGTGTAAAAATAGTAACAGGAGTTATTTTAATACTATTAGTTATTATATCTATTTTTATAATTTCAAACACAATAAAACTTACTGTTCATGCAAGAAGAAAAGAAATATCTATTATGAAATATGTAGGAGCAACAAATGGATTTATCAGATGGCCATTTATTGTAGAAGGTATGGTTATTGGAATATTTGCAAGTATAATATCTATTATAATTGTTGGAACTACATATAACTTTATGGCAGAAAACGCAGTAAATTCACCATTATTACAAACAATAGGATTAAGTTTAGTAACATTTAGCGATATGTTCAATTCAATTATATTTGTTTATATGCTACTAGGTATAGGAATAGGAGCAATACGGAAGCGTCATTTCAATGAGAAAATATTTGAAAGTATAAAGGTGAAGATATGAGAAAGGTTATAAGTATTATTTTAATTTTCATCCTTTCTAGTTTTAGTATACTTTCTTTTGTATATGCCGAGAATATAACAGATTTGCAAACTAGGCAAGAAGAATTAAAAGAACAAATTACAAGTTCAAACGAAGAATTAGAAGGTGTACAAGGAGAAATTTCTGAAAATTTAGAACAACTTCAAAGACTAAACGAAAAAATAGAAACATCACAACAAGAATTAGAGGTATTAAATACCAAAATAGACAATTTATTAACACAAATTGATGAAGTAGAAAAAAAATTAAACGTTACAGAAGAGCAATACAAAAAAAGAAAGCAATTACTAGAAGAAAGATTAGTACAAATGTATAAATCTGGAGACATTGAATATCTAGAAGTAATATTAAGTTCAAAAAGCATATCTGACTTTTTGTCTAATTATTTCTTAATTACAGAGCTTGCAAATTATGATACAGAATTATTAGAAAGTGTAGAAAAACAAAAGAATGAAATTGAATTAGAAAAAACAAAATTAGATAAAACAAGGCAAGAATATGCATCAATGAAACAAAACCAAACTAAAACAGCCAAAATATTAGAAAATACAAAAAGTGTTAGAGAAAATTATATAGCAAAATTATCAGATGATGAAAAAGCATTACAAGCTAAAATAGATGAGTACAATCAAGCATATGCACAAGTTAACTCAGAAATACTTGCTCTTGCAATGGAAGGAATAGATTCAACATATATAGGGGGAGAATTAGCATGGCCAGTTCCAGGATATACCAGAATTACTTCTAAATATGGAATAAGGTTTCATCCAATTTTACATATAAATAGATTACATTCTGGTTTAGACATAGGAGCACCAATGGGAGCAAACTTTGTTGCTGCAAATGATGGAATTGTTACAAAGGCTGAAATGACTTCAGGTTATGGCAATATGGTTATGATTGACCATGGTGGTGGAATTGCAACATTATATGCACATGGATCAGAAATTTTAGTAAAACCAGGACAAGTTGTAAAAAGAGGAGAAGCAATATTAAAAGTAGGTTCAACTCGGAATGTCAACAGGACCACATGCTCATTTTGAAGTTAGAATTAATGGTCAAACAACAGACCCATTACCATATGTTACAACAGGAGTAATACCAGAATCACAAAATAAAACAGAAAATACAACCCAAAATACAACAACGCAAAATTTAGCAGAAAATACTACAAAAAACGAACAATCACAAAACGAAACACAAAATGCAACTAATTAAAGGAGGAACGTATGAGAAAATTAGTATTTAAAATAACAGTAGGCATAATAAGTATTGTTTTATTACTTAGCACAATTTGTTTTGCCACAACTCAGCAAGAATTAAATACAAAAATAGACGAAACACAAAAAGAAATAACAAATGTGCAGACAGAAAAATCAGAAGTACAAAAAGAGGTTGATAAATTAACAACACAAATTGACACATATGAAGAAGAAATTGATAAATTAGATGGAGAAATTTCAACTTTAAATACTAAAATCGAAGATTCTCAAAACAAAATAAAAGAGGCAGAAGATAACTATAAAAAGCAAGATGATTTACTAGAAAAAAGATTAGTAGCATCTTATATGTCAGGAGAAACCTCTTATCTAGACTTTTTACTTTCTTCTGATAATATTGTTGATATGATATCAAATTATTATTTAGTATCTAAAATAGCAGATGCAGATACAGAACTATTAGAGCAAATTGAAAAACAAAAACAGGAAATAGAAGAAGCAAAAAAAGAATTAGAAGCGAATAAACAAGATTTAGCAACTTCTAAAGCAAGTAAGCAAAGTGTTTCAACACAATTACAATCAGCAAAAAATGAAAAAAATAAACAAATAGAAAATTTATCTTCAGAAGAAAAAGAATTACAAAATAAATTAGATAACTATAAACAACAATATTTAGCAGAGCAAGAAAGAATGAGAAAAGCAGCCGAAGAAGCAGCAAGACGTGAAGCAGAAAGAAAAAAACAAGAAGAAGATGCCAAAAAGACAGAAGGAACTACAAGTAAACCTTCAACTGGAGGAAACACAGTACATAATGGACAAATGAAATGGCCTTGTCCAAACTATACTTATATTTCTTCTTATTTTGGAGGAAGAACATCACCACGGTGGAATAGGTTCTACTAATCATAAAGCAATAGACCTAGCGGCTCCTCATGGCTCAAGTATTTTAGCAGCAGGCTCTGGAACAGTTATTTATGTATCTAATACATGTACTCATGATTACCCAAAAAATTCAAGAAATAATTGTGGCTGTGGTGGAGGATTTGGTAACTACATACAAATTAGCCATGGAAATGGATTAGTTACAGTTTATGCACACTGTTCTGCAATTTATGTATCAACAGGTCAAACAGTATCTGCTGGGCAACAAATAGGAGCAGTTGGTACAACAGGACATTCAACAGGAAGCCATTTACACTTTGGAATGATAAAAAACGGCACATATGTAGATCCATTACCATATATTCAATAAAAAACTAATTTCGTAATTATTTTAAATAAAAAAACATATAATATTAAAATAGGGGGCGGAAAAATGATTCCGCCCATTGGTGTTGACTATCAAGACAGGAGGAAAAAATAAAATGGAAGAAAAGAAAAGATTTAAAATATATAAAATTATTATGCTAGTTGTTTTAGTAGCATTTATAACATTTTTACTTACATCAATAGGAATGTATAGATATTTTACAAATAAAAATATGGATGTTAAAAATCTATTTAGTAGTGACGTAAATATTCAAACAACTTTAGATAAATATAAAAGTTTAATTAATAAATATTACTTAGGAGACATAGACGAAGAAAAATTAAAAGAAGGGGCAATTAAAGGCTACATAGAGGCATTAGATGACCCATACACTGAATATATACCAAAAGAAGATATGAAAGACTATTTAGAAGATACAATGGGAAATTTTATAGGAATTGGTATTTATATAGTAGAAAATACTGAAAAAGATAAAATACAAGTATTAGCACCAATAAAGGACAGTCCAGCCGAAAAAGCAGGAATTTTGCCAGGAGACTTAATTATATCAGTAGATGGTGTTGAATATAAAGGAAGTGAAATGTCTGTTGCATCAACCAAAATAAAAGGAAAAGAAAAATCTATTGTCAAATTGGAAATATTAAGAGGAACAGAAACAAAAACATTTGAAATAGAGAGAGAAAAAATAATAATTAACCCAGTAGAGGGAAAAGTTTTAGAAAACAAAATAGGTTACATTGTATTTTCATCTTTTGATGAAAATACTGCAGAAGACTTTAAAGCAAAATTTGAAGAATTAAAAAGTCAAGGAATAAAATCATTAATTATTGATTTAAGAAATAATGGTGGAGGAATTGTAACACAAGCTTTAAAAATAGCAGATTACTTTGTAGAAAAAGGAGAAGTTCTTTTATATGAAGTTGATAAAAATAATAATGAAGAAGCAAAAAAGGCAAATGAAGATCCAATAATTAATATGCCAGTTATTATTCTAACAAATAAAAATACAGCAAGTTCATCTGAAATACTTGCAGGATGTTTAAAAGATTTAGGAAAAGCTAAAATTGTAGGAACTACCACATTTGGTAAAGGAATTATTCAAAGTGTATTAACTTTATCAGACGGAAGTGGTCTAAAAGTCACAACTCAAAAATATTTAACACCAAAAAAAGTAGACATTAACGAAAAGGGAATTGAACCAGATGAAATAGTAGAACTACCAGAAACAGTAGAAAGTGTTTTAACAGTAGAAGAAAAAGATGACACCCAATTGAAAAAAGCAATAGAAATGTTAAAGTAGGAGGAATTTAATGAACTTACCAAACAAACTAACTATTTTTAGAGTTATTTTAGTGCCGATAATGGTAATTATACCTTTTTTAGGAATAAAAGGAGAAATCTGTGGCATACCAATTTCATATTGGATTATGGATTTAGTATTTATAATAGCATCTCTAACAGATAAACTAGATGGATATTTAGCAAGAAAAAATAATCAAGTAACAACATTCCGGAAAGTTTTTAGACCCACTAGCAGATAAAATTTTAGTGCTTGCTGCTATGATGATGTTAGTAGAAATGTCAAAATTACCTGCTTGGATTCCAATTATTGTTTTAGCAAGAGAATTTTTAGTATCTGGCTATAGGCTAATTGCAGTAGAAAAAGGTGGAAAAGTAATTGCAGCATCAAAATGGGGTAAACTAAAAACTGTAACACAAATGATAGCAATCATTTTAGCATTTATTGATTTAAATGCATTTGGAACATGTTTTACCCGGACATTTACAAAATGGAGAATTCATTTTAAATTTAGTAGTAACAATTATGATGATAGTTCAAACATTTGCAACTATATTTTCAGGAATTGACTATATGAAAGGGACAAAAGAATTAATGAAATAAAAGTAAATTTTGCTTGACAAATTTCATTTTTTGCCGTAATATAGTAAATGATTTTTTAACAATATTTGAAAGGAGAACACACTATGGAAGAAAAAGAAGTAATATTAACACAAGAAGGATATGATAATTTAGAAAAGGAGTTAAACTATTTAAGAACTGAAAAAAGGTCAGAAATAGCAGAAAGAATAAAAGTAGCCTTAGGATTTGGAGACCTATCAGAAAATTCAGAATATGATGAAGCAAAAACTGCACAAGCTGAAAATGAAGTAAAAATAGCAGAATTAGAAAATAAAATTAGACATGCTAAAATAATTGATGAAAAAGACATTGATACAGAAACAGTCCAAATAGGAAACATTGTAAAAGTCTTAGATATGGAATTTGATGAAAAAATAGAATATACTATAGTTGGTTCAACAGAGGTTAACTTAGAAGAAAATAAAATTTCTAATGAATCACCTTTAGGTGCAGCATTATTAGGAGCTAAGAAAAATCAAGTAGTAGAAGTAGATGCACCAGCTGGTATTATGAAATACAAAATTTTATCAATAAAAAAATAAAAAAAGAAAAAGCCAAGATTCTATAAAGGAATCTCGGCTTTTTGAAGTTTAGAACAAATGAATATTAATCATAACTAACAAGCATGAGCATGAATGATTTGCGTAGTAGAATCTTCGGACTTGAGTTCTTTTAGAAATTCTTCCAAAAATTCCACGATTTCTTCTTTTGAATCAAAGTTAGAAGAAATGTACAAACTAATACTGGTGTTGGTACCTTTTTCAGTTAAAACAGTTCCAACACTGACTTGCCGAAGTTTCAGATTTTTTTCCATTTTTTCTAGTCCTCCCTTATTAATGCTTTGCATTTTTGCAAGACTATGATATTATAGCATATAAAATAATATATATCAAGCAATTATTGCAGATTCTAATGATAATTTTATCATATTATTTAGTCCATTTTGCCTTTCTTCAGATGTGGCAACTGCTTTTATATATTTAGAATCAACTACACTCATTAAACAACTTGCTTTTTTATTAAACAATTTTGCAGTATAAAACAAAGCAAAAGCTTCCATTTCTGCACCAATTGGATTAAAATCCTGTGGAAAACGCCTAAAAAATTGATTTAAATCTGTCATATAAAGGTCAAAACAATCAGTACAAATAGTATTTCCTGTTACGATTGGAATATTTATTTGTTTTGCAGTTTCGATAATTTTTAAGTTTAAATCTTTATTTGCATCTACTATATGGCAATCTTCATTATTTAAAGTAAGTGCAAAGTTACTTTCAGAAAATACTTTTTCAGTTAAAATAATATCGAATAAATTTAAATTTGGTAAATATGCGCCACAAGAACCAATTCTAATAATATTTTCTACATCGTAAAATTTATACAATTCATAACAATAAATTCCCATACTTGGCATTCCCATGCCAGATGCCATAACAGTTAAATTTTTTCCCTTATAGGTTCCAGTGTATGCATACATTCCTCTTACCTTATTTACTAATTTTGCATTATCTAAAAAATTTTCAGCAATATATTTAGCACGAAGTGGATCTCCTGGCATAATAACAGTTTTAGCTATTTCACCTGAATTTGCTTCGTTATGTGGTGTTGGCATATTTTTATTCCTCCTTACAATTTTATAAAAGCATTATAGCAAAAATATAAAAAAAAGGCAAGGAGCCCCATGTCTAGAGGGCTTCCTACTTCTTGATGAGCTGGGAAACAAAAAAAGCAAAATATTTGACACTTGTAGAGGTTTAAGTATATAATGTTACTGTTCAAACTTTAACTTACTACCATAAAAAGTTCAATATATTTTTTATTAATAACTCCCAGCTACATAACAGACTATAATAAAAAGCTTTTATAATATTTTTTATAAATGCGTAAGCGACCAAACGAAGCAAAGCGGAGTGCGATTGGAGCAACTGACATTTAATTTTATATTATGGAAGTTGCGACAAACAAATTTATAAAAAATATTATAAAAGCTTTTTAACAGTCTGTAAGTTGCTGGTCCCCACGATTTGTTATTAATAAAAAATATATTGAACTTTTATATATAATTAATTTTAGTCTGAACTGTAAGTATATAATAATAAAAAAATGAAGCAAGAAAGGATTTCTTTGTTTATGAAAAATAAAAAACTAATTATAATAATATTAATCATTTTATTAGCAATCATTTCAACAATTACTATAATATTCTTCCAAAATAAGCAAAATGAAGAACAAGCCAAAAAACTATTAACAGACTTTGTAAATTTAATTCAAGAAAAAAATTATGAAGCAATGTATGAAAAAGTGTCAATTACAGACATGAGTAAGGAAGAATTCATTGCAAGGAATAAAAATATCTATGAAGGAATTGAATGTAATAACATAAAAATTGAAATAACAGATGTAGAAAAACAGGAAAATGGATATAAAATTTTATATAATGAAACTATGTTCACTGCTGGGGGAGAAATTCAATTTGACAATGAAGTAACAACTCAAAAAAGTGATAAAGAATATAAATTAAAATGGTCATCAAATTTTATTTTTCCACAATTAGCAGACAATCAAAAGGTAAGAATTTCAACAATTAAGGCAAAAAGAGGAGAAATTTTAGATAGAAACAATCAAAAATTAGCAAGTAATGGCACTATTTTATCTTGTCGGAATAGTTCCTCGGAAAGTTAGGAGAAAATAAAGAGCAAAATATAAATAAAATCTCTGAACTAACAGGGGTATCGGTTGAATATATAAACCAACAATTAAAAGCATCTTGGGTAAAAGACGATACTTTTGTACCAATTAGAAAAATATCAGCATCAAATATTGATTTAAAGCAAGAATTATTACAAATACCAGGAATTTTGATTAATGAAGAACAATCAAGAGTATATCCTTTAGGAAAAGAAGCACGGTCATTTAATTGGGTATGTTCAAGGTATAAGCCAAGAAGAATTAGAGGCAAATAAAGCAAAAGGGTATAATACATCAAGTATTATAGGAAAATCAGGATTAGAAAAAGCTTATGAAGATACTTTAAGAGGAATTGACGGAACAGAAATTTATATAGTAGATGAAAACGAAAACAGGGTAGCCCGGAATTGTAAAACAAGATAAAAAAGATGGTCAAGATGTAAAAGTTACAATCGATAGTAGCTTGCAAGCTAAATGTTATGAACAACTAAAAGACAACAAAGGATTTTTTGTTGTAATGGAACCCAAAACAGGAGAATTACTTGCATTAGTTAGCACGCCTACTTTTGACTCAAATGATTTTGTACTAGGCATAACAGATAGCAAGTGGCAAGAACTAAATAATGATGTTAATAAACCTTTATACAATCGTTTTATACAAAAATATTGTCCAGGTTCTACATTTAAACCAATTACTGGGGCAATAGCTTTAACTACACAAAAAATAACACCAGATGATGACTATGGTTATACAGGAACAAGTTGGCAAAAAGATTCTTCATGGGGTGATTACAAAATTACTACATTAACATCATATAATGGAGCAAAAAATTTATTAAATGGGTTAGTATATTCTGATAATATTTATTTTGCTCAAACAGCTCTAAAAATAGGGAATGATTTATTTGCTCAAAATTTAGATAAAATAGGGTTTAATGAAAACCTACCATTTGCAATGGAACTTGCAAAATCTCAATATGCAAATCAAAATGGAAACAAAATAGAAGGAGAAACAAAACTTGCAGATTCTGGTTATGGTCAAGGAAATATTTTAGTAAACCCAATTCACATGGCATCAATTTATTCTGCATTTGCAAATGGGGGAAATATGATAAAGCCATATTTGGAATATGATGAAACCAAAAAAGGAGAAATTTTAAAAGAAGGTGCATTTTCTAAAGATGCAGCAGAAACAATAAAAAATGACTTAATTCAAGTAGTGGAAAATGTTCAAGGAACAGGGCATACTGCTAAAATAGATGGGCTAACAATTGCCGGTAAAACTGGTACTGCAGAGCTAAAGACATCTCAAGATGATAATCGGAAGCGGTACCCTTGCATGGTTTGATTGTTTTACAGAAAATAGAGCCAGTGGAGATATACTAATTATAAGTATGGTAGAAAATACTCAAAATAATCCAAATGGTGGTACTAAATTATTAATGGAAAAAATTAAAACTGTTATGTAGTTAATCTATTGAGATTTTTCTGCTTGTATGTTAAAATACCAAATATAAGAAGTAATATGGAGGAACTATGGAAAAGGACAAAATAAGAAATTTTAGTATTATTGCACATATTGACCATGGAAAATCAACATTAGCAGATAGACTAATTGAAATGACAGGGGTATTATCTAAAAGAGAAATGGAAAATCAAGTTTTAGATAATATGGAAATTGAAAAAGAAAGAGGAATTACAATTAAATCACAAGCAGTTAGAATGATATACAAAGCAAAAGACGGACAAGAATATACCCTTAACTTAATTGATACTCCTGGACATGTTGACTTTAATTATGAGGTATCTAGAAGTTTAGCAGCATGTGATGGGGCTATTTTAGTTGTGGATAGCACTCAAGGTGTAGAAGCACAAACACTAGCAAATGTATACTTAGCAATCGATAACAATTTAGAAATTTTACCAGTTTTAAACAAAATAGACCTTCCAAATGCGCAAGTAGAAAAAGTAAAAAAAGAAATAGAAGATATTATTCGGCTTGCCAGCAGAAGATGCACCATGTATTTCAGCAAAATCAGGATTAAATGTAGAGCAAGTATTAGAAAGAATTGTAAAAGATTTACCTGCACCAAAAGGAGATAAAAACGAAAAAACAAAATGTTTAATATTTGATTCATATTATGATAACTACAAAGGCGCTGTTGCTTATGTAAGAGTAGTAGATGGAACAGTAAAAGTCGGAGATGAAATTTATTTAATGGCTACAAATAAAACTTTTACAGTAACAGAAGTTGGATACTTTTTACCAGGCTCTTATATGCCATCAGAAACAATTGAAGCAGGAGAAGTTCGGCTACATTGCAGCAAGCATTAAAAATTTATCAGATATCCATGTAGGAGATACTATTACATTAAAAAATAATCCAGCGGACAAGCCTTTAAAAGGATACAAAGAAGTTACACCAATGGTTTATTGTGGATTATATCCAATTGATGGTAGCCAATATGAAGCTCTAAAAGAAGCTTTAGAAAAATTAAAATTAAATGATGCATCATTAGAATATGAACCAGAATCTTCAGTTGCATTAGGATTTGGTTTTAGATGTGGATTTTTAGGGCTACTACATTTAGAAATTATAGAAGAAAGGCTAGATAGGGAATTCGATTTAGGTTTAATTACAACAGCCCCATCTGTTATTTACAAAGTCTATAAAACAAATGGTGAAGTAATGGAAATATACAATCCAGAAGACTTACCATCTTCTCAAGAAATATCTTATATGGAGGAACCATTTGTCATAGCAAACATTTTAACCCCAAAAGAATATGTAGGAAATATAATGGAATTATGCCAAAATCGAAGAGGCATTTACATAGACATGAAATACTTAGATGAAAACAGAGTAACACTTATTTACGAAATGCCACTAAATGAAATAATTTATGACTTTTTTGACAACTTAAAATCTAGGACCAAAGGATATGCATCATTAGATTATGAATTTAAAGAATATAGAAAAGCAGATTTAGTAAAATTAGATATCTATATTAATGGAGAAAGAGTGGATGCTCTAAGCTTTATTATTCATAAAGATGATGCATATAATAGAGGCAAAAAAATGGTAGAGAAATTAAAAACAGTTATACCAAGAAAATTATTTAAAATACCATTACAAGCAGCTATTCGGAGGTCAAATTATTGCAAGAGAAACAATATCTGCTATGAGAAAAGATGTCTTAGCAAAATGTTATGGAGGAGACATTACCAGAAAGAAAAAATTACTTGAAAAGCAAAAAAGAGGTAAAAAAAGAATGCGTGAAATTGGAAATGTAGAAATACCACAAGAAGCATTTTTATCTGTTTTAAAATTAGATGATAAATAAAAGAGGAGAAAATTAAAAAATGCAAGAAAAAGAACATTATAATGACCAGGTAGAAGGCAGAAATGCAGTTCTAGAATTACTTGAAAGTGGAAAAGATATAAATAAAATATTTATTTCAAAAGGTGAAAGACATGGTTCTATATTTAAAATTATTGCAAAAGCAAAAGAAAATAAAGTAATGATAGTAGAAAAAGAAAAAAAGAAAATGGACGAAATGGCACAAAACAAAAACTATCAAGGGGTAATTGCAATTGTTCCACCATTTGAATATTGTCAAATACAAGATATTTTGCAAGAAGCAAAAAAAAGACAAGAAGAGCCATTTGTATTAATCTTAGATGAAATTGAAGATCCACATAATTTAGGTTCTATCATCAGAACTGCTGAAACGGCAGGTGTACATGGAATTATAATACCAAAAAGAAGAGCAGTAGCAGTAAATAGCACAGTAAACAAGGTATCTGCAGGTGCAGTACAACATATGAAAATATCAAGAGTAAATAACTTGTCAGAAGCAATAGAACAACTTAAGAAAGAAGGACTTTGGATTGCAGGAACTGATATTAATGCACAAGAATATTACTATGAACATGACTTAACAGGACCAATCGGAATAGTAATTGGAAACGAGGGAAAAGGAATAGGCACAAAAATAAAAAACAATTGTGATTTCTTGTTAAAAATACCAATGAAAGGTAAAGTAACATCATTAAATGCTTCTGTATCAACAGGAATCATTTTATATGAAGTAGTAAAACAAAAAATGAAATAAAATATTGATAAAAAAATAACAAAAAGGTATAATTAAGGTAGATTTAAATGGAGGAAATTATATTATGATGATGCCAAAAAAGAAAAAAAGAATATTAATTATTTCATCTATTGTAATTTTAGTAGTAGCAATTATAGCAATATTAATAGCTTTATACATAAATACAGATATGTTTAAGTCAAATGAAAGTTTATTTGCAAAATATTTTAGCCAAAATTTTAGTAATATTAATGGACTTTATAGTACTTTATCAGAAAATGAATATGATAATTTACTAGAAAAAAATAAATATCAATCAGAAACTGAAATAAAAGTTAATTTTACTCAAAATGTAGGAACAACTTTGGAGACAATGGAAAATCCTATAAATCAATTGAAATTGCAAATAACAGAACAAAAAGATGCTATAAATAATTACAATTATCAAGATATTAAATTACTAAAGGATAAAGAACAAGTATCAGAAATAAAATGTATATTAGAAAATGATATATGTGGCATACATTTTGTTGATTTATTTAATCAATATGTATTAGCTAATAATGAAAATTTAAAAGAATTATTTAAAGAAACTGAAAATTTCACAGATGAAGAGCTAGCAAAAATACCAAACAAAATAGAATTTGATTATGACTTTTTTGATATATTTAGATTTTCAGATGAAGAAAAAGAAAGTCTTAGCAAAAAATACACTAATATAATAATGAACAATATTTCAAATGAAAAAATTTCTAAAATGGGAAATCAAGAATTACAAATTAATAATACTAATATAAAAGCAAATGGATATGCTATAACACTAACAAAAGAAGAACTAAACAATATTTATATAAAAATATTAGAAGAAATTAAACAAGATGAAATAATTTTGAGCAAATTTGATAATTTACAAAAATTTTTAAATCAATACCAAATTATTTTTGGAGAAATTACAGATTTAAGGAATAAATTTACAACAGAAGTACAGTATTTAATTGATGATATTGTACAAAATAATATTGGTCAAGAAGAATGTAAAATAATTGTTTATGAACAAGGTAGAAAAACAGTAAAAAATGTAATTCAAGGAGACAAATATGAAATTAGTATAGATACACTAATTCCAGAAAAATATATAAAATTATCATATAAAAATGAAACAGAAGAAAAAAATTTAATTTGTAAAAAAGACGTAAATCAAACAAATATAATTTATCAAAATAAAATAGGAGAAAAAATATCAGAATACAACATTTTAGTTAATGAAGAAATAAATGGAAACAATTGTAAAAGAAATACTACTGCAAAATTTGAAGACAATATAAACAAAATAGAAATGAAAATAGAAAAAAATATTAATATAATTGATGAACTTAAAGATAAAATAACTTTAAATAGTGAAAATTCAGTAAATTTAAGTAAACTAGATTTAGAACAAAGAAAGCAGATTGCAAATGTTTTAAATACAACAATTTCTCAAAAGATAAATCAAATTCAAGAAACAACTATAAAAAGTGATGACATAAAAAAAGTTTTAGTAGCTGCAAAATTTTTACGAGAAGGTCAAACTATAGTAGGAACAGGGGTTACTGAAACAGAAAGAAATAGGTTTAATTCTAAAATTGAAATTCTAAAAGGAGAAGGACTAGATGATAAAGCTATAATAAACGTAATTAATGCAGTAAAAGAAAATTTAATAGGATTAGAACCGGTATCTGCTACAGAAATAAAATTAAAATTAGATAGACTTAATAAAAGTGAGGAGTCATTTACAACAATAACTAATTTTGTGGAAAATAACACAGATAAAACATATAGTGTAAAAATAGAGTATGATGAAGCTACAGGTCTTGTAAGTGATTTATTATTAACTATAGAAGAAAAGGAATAGAATATTAAAATTGGAGAAAAAAATGTATGATGTAATTATTGTTGGTGGTGGACCAGCAGGAATATCAGCAAGTTTATATACAATTCGAGCAAACCTAAAAACTTTAGTTTTATATCAAGATATATCAAACTTAATAAAAACTGAAAAGATTGAAAACTATTATGGATTTGAAAATGGCATAGATGGAAAAGCACTATACGAAAATGGGCTAAATCAAGCAAAAAACTTAGGTGTAGAATTAAAAGAAAAAGAAGTAATAAATATCAATCCAAAAGAAGAAAGTTTTGAAATCGTAACAGCCCAAGGAGAAGTTTATTTAGCAAAAAAAATAATTTTAGCAACTGGAAACAAAAAGAAAAAGCCAAACATAAAAGGAATACAAGAATTTGAAGGAAAAGGCGTAAGTTATTGTGCAGTATGTGATGGCTTTTTCTATAAAAACAAAGAAGTTGCTCTAATTGGAAATGGACAATATGCACTTTCTGAAGTAAATGAATTATTAAATTTAGTAAAAGACATAACAGTTTTAACAAATGGAGAAGAAGAGCCAAAATGGCGCTCAGACAATGTAAAAATAGAGACAAAAAAAATAGAGGAAATAGAGGGAGACAAAAAAGTAGAAAGCATAAAATTTCAAGATGGGACAAGCCTAAAAATAGATGGAATCTTTATTGCACAAGGAATAGCAGGAAGTGTAGATTTTGCAAAAAAATTAGGAATATTATTGAAAGATAATGAAATAATAGTAGACGAAAATATGCAAACAAATATAAAAGGAATTTATGCTTGTCGGAGATTGTACAGGAGGTTTGCTTCAAATATCAAAAGCAGTCTATGAGGGAGCAAAAGCAGGTTTAAAAGTGGTAAAAGATTTAAGACAATAAAAACTTTTTAGGAGAAAAGTATGAAAATAGAAACAAAACTAACAATAAATAATATGAAGCAAAACAAAAAAAGAACAATCTTCACAATAATATCAATAATATTATGTACTGTACTGATATTTGTTACAATGTTATTAATATCAAGCATAAAAAATGGAATTGCAAAAAACATAGAAAAAGAATATAATGACTATCATTTTATTATAAAAGATATAAATGCAAATAGTTTAAGCAAAATAAAAGACAAAGAATATATTGAAAAAATTTATATAAAAGAAAAAGATGAAGATTACTTAAAAGAATTAGAAAAACCATATGATTTAGTTGATACAACTGATAATATAAATGTATATATAAAATATAAAAATGTAAAAAAAGTATGTAGTTGTTCAAATGATGTAATTTATACGTTAGATTTATTAGATGATGCAAACAAAAAATGCGAATTTAACCAAAAATTACTTACATCATATGGTTTAATAGATGTCCAAATAGCAAATAATAAAGAAGATATTCCTGTATGCATAACAAGAGTAAACTATTCTTTTGTAACAGATATAATAATGGTACTTATCTTAGGAGCTTTTTCAATTTTATTTATAATAGTGCTATATAATGCATTTTTAATAACAATAAATGAAAGAAAAAAAGAATATGCAATATTAAATAGCATTGGAGGAACAGAAGGACAAATTCTAAAAATGATATCACAAGAAGGCATTATTATGGGAATAATAGGAATTATTGTAGGGGGAATAATTTCTATTGCAGTATCAGATATCATTTTAAAACTTCTTAACAATATATTAATTGAAGCCGGATATAGTTTTAAATTAGTATTTGATGCTAAATACATAATATTATCATTATTTATTATAGGATTTAATATATATATGTCTTCTATAATACCAAGCGTGAAAGCAAGCACAACATCAGTTATAGAAGGAATTAAAAACAATAAACAAATAAAATATAAAAAGAAAAAGACTTTGCTAGAAAAAATTCTTCCAATAGAAGGAAAAATGGCAATAAAAAATATCAGGAGAAATAGAAATAAATATAGAATAATAACGATTTTGCTTGTAGTATGTATGACATCATACATAGCAGTTAGTACATATATTAAATATGAAAAAGAATCAGCAAGTATAGTAAATACATATGATGTTGATGCAGAAATACATTTAGATTCTACTCAAAAAAATATGGATTATAAATCTATATTCAATAATTATGAAACTAAGTATGACGATAAACTAGAATACATGAAATATAAAATCATCGATGCAGAAATTTTAGTAGAACCAAGTGATGCAATTGCGACAGATAATCTTGTTTTTCAATGCGTAGGTAATAAAAAAGCCATACAAACACATATTGTGGGTTTAGATGATAAAACATATAATAAATATATAAAGACATTAAATGCTAATTATGGAGATATAATAATTTACAATAACATCATGAATAATGAACGGTGAAGAAAATACTACATATTCATATGAACCAGTGTTTAAAAGTGAAAATAACTTTAGCTTAAGTATTATTGCGGTGAAAGCTACATCTGATACAACTTGGGAATATACTATAGTTGATGATAAAAATTTAGACAAAAATTTAGTATTAACAGATGAAATAATAGAAGGTTATAGAGAGATAAAAACAATATATCGCAGTTCAGCTATTTTCGTAAATATGGATGACTTTGATAGAATAGAAAAAAATCTTATGAATAATATGCAAAACGAAGGATATTTTTTACATACAACAAGCACCTCACATATAAAAATAAAGTGCAATAACATAATTCAATTTTCAAAGTACATGGAAAATATATCTGATATAAGCTATTATACTTTGCAAGGCAGAGAAAAAATTATTTATATTAATATTATTCAATTAATGTTAAGAGTAATTATACTAGCAATAGTAATAGTAGGTATAGTAAGTACAGTAAACATTATAAATGCAAGCTTATGTGAAAGAGAGCAAGAATTCAAAATGCTAAATAGTTTAGGAGCAACAAGAAAAAATATAAATAAAATTTTGATATATGAAAGTATATATATGTTCATAAAAGCAGCAATAATATCTGTTATTCTATCAATACCAATAATAATCGGAATTATAAAATATATGCAAAATATTATTACTCTAAATAAATTATTAATTCCATTTGGAGAAATTGCAATATTTTTTGTAATAATATTATTAATATCCATTATTATAACACTATGCTCAGGAAAAAAGGTTAAACAGTAATAAAGAAGGAATAGAAAATGAAAATTTTAAAAATAGAAAATTTAAAAAAGATATATGGAAAAGGCGAATCTAAAGTTGTAGCATTAGACAATGTTTCATTTGATGTAGAAGAAGGAGAATTTATTGCAATAATTGGACCATCAGGAAGCGGAAAATCAACCCTTTTACATATGATTGCAGGATTAGAAAATCCAACAGAAGGACAAGTATATTTTTATGATAAAAACATATATGAAATGGATAAAAAAAATCTGACAATATTGAGAAGGCAAAAGATAGGAATAATATATCAATTTTATAATTTAATTCCAACTCTAAATGTAGAAGAAAATATATTATTACCATTAGAACTTGATAGAAAAGAAATAGATTACAAAAAATTTGATGAAATAATAGAATTTTTAAATTTAACAAACAGAAAAAAACATTTACCAAGCGAATTATCGGGAGGACAACAACAAAAAGTTGCTATAGGTAGAGCGTTAATGATAAATCCTACAATCATATTAGCAGATGAACCAACAGGAAATTTAGATTCAAAATCAAGTAATGAAATTGTGCAATTATTAAAAAAGGCAAATCAAGAATATCATCAGACAATTATAATGATTACACATAATTTAGAAATTGCAAAATTAGCAAATAGAATTATTAAAATAGAAGATGGAAAATTATTATAAATAAGGAGGAAAAAATCGATGAGTGTTTTAAAAATCACAACTGAAAATTTTGAGGAAGAGGTATTAAAATCAGACAAAAAAGTTTTAATTGACTTTTATGCAGATTGGTGCGGACCATGTAAAATGATGTCACCAGTAATTGACCAAATTGCAGAAGAAAAAGCAGAACAAATTAAAGTAGGAAAAATTAATGTAGATGAAAACCAAGACTTAGCAATGGAATATGATGTAATGTCAATACCAACTATTATAATTATGAATAATGGAGAAGTTGAAAAAACTTTTATTGGAGTAACAGATAAAAATGAAATAATAGAAGCATTATAAATAAAAGTTCAATATATTTTTATTAATAACAATTCGGGGGGACCAGCAAATTATAGACTGTTAAAAAACTTTATAATATTTTTTAAAACTTTTGTGTGTCGCAACTTACAAAATAAAAAATAAAAATGTAAGTTGCTCCAATCGCACTTCGCTTTGCTCCGTTTGGTCGCTTACGCAAGTTTTAAAAAATATTATAAAGTTTTTCTATTACAGTCTGTTATGTGGCTGGGAGTTATTAATAAAAATATATTGAACTTTTTTAAATAAAACAATACTTTTTATTTTATTAAAATTCCCATATCTTCTGGTAATTCACTTTTTAAAACCAAAGGCTTATTTGTAATAGGATGGATACATTCAATCTTATAACTATGCAAAGCTTGTCTATCTATTAAATCTGATTTTGTACCATACAAAGTATCGCCTAATAGTGGATGAGAAATTTCTTTCATATGAACTCTAATTTGATGAGTCCTTCCAGTTTGAAGCTGACATTTTACTAAACTATAACTTTTAAACTCACTAATTACTTCATAATTTGTAATACAAGGCTTATTATTAGAATTTTTTATATCAACACATCTTTCAATAATACTTCCAGGTTTTCTACTAATCGGAAATGAAATTGTGCCCTTTTTGTTTTCTAAAATACCAGTTACTAAACAAAGATACTCTTTTTTAAAAGTATTTGAAACCATTTGTTTAATCAAACATTCTTGTATATATTCGCACTTAGCAAAAATAACTAAACCAGAAGTACCTAAATCTAGTCTATTTACTGGTCTTATTTTTTTATTTAAGCCAATTGAATCAAAATAAAATCTAATTCCATTTGATAAAGAATCGGTAAAATGAGCCCTAGAAGGGTGAATTGGAATTTTAGAAGGTTTATCTACTACCAACATCCATTCATCTTCATAGATAATTTTTAAATCCATTTTTGTTGGAACAATATTAGAATTATTTTCTTTACTATCCAAATTTACTGTTATAATATCATTTTTTAAAGGTTTATTTCTTGTGTCACAACAAACACTATTTAAATAAATATTTTTTTGATTAATGAGTTTATTTAATAGTCTTGTTGATATCTTTAATTTGCTAGTTAAAATAGTATTTATGGTTTGATTTATATCGCTTTCTTCGATTTTATATTTTAGTTCCATATAAAGTTATGCTCCACTTATTATTTTTTGCTATTTTATCATAATTTTAAACTAATTGCTAGGACTTGCGATAAATTTGCAAATAGGATATAATATTGAAAGCAAATAAAAGTAGGAGAAAAAAATGCGAATAAGATACAAAAAATGGGCAAGACCAGAGTTAGAAGAATGTAAATTTTATATAAATGAACCAGAAAAATTAAAAGGAAAGTGGAGAGAAAAATTTAAAAATCCAAATCAACTGTTTTATTTAGAATTAGGTTGTGGAAAAGGTCAATTTATGGCAAAACTTGCAACAGAAAACTTAGATGTAAATTACTTAGCAATTGATTTAGTTGATGCAATGCTTGGACTAGCAAAAAGAAATATCGAACAAGCATACCTAGATAATAATATAGAGCCTAATAACATATTAATAACTAGATTTGATATTGAAAGAATTTTACTTATTTTAGATAAAGAAGACAAAGTAGATAGAATTTATATTAATTTTTGCAATCCATGGCCAAGGGGAAAACATAGAAAGAAAAGATTAACTCATTCAATTCAATTAGAAAAATATAAACAATTTTTATCAAAAAACGGAGAAATTTATTTTAAAACAGATGATGATGATTTATTTTTAGCAAGCCTTGGATATTTAGAAGAATCAGGATTTGAAATAATAAAAAAGACTTATGATTTACATCAAGAGCCAATTTTTGAAAAAAATATAGAAACAGAACATGAGCAAATGTTTTCAAAACAAGGCATCAAAATAAAAGCTTTAATTGCCAAGTTAAAGTAGAAATAATGGCAAATAAAATAATGCAAAATTAATTAAAAAAATACTTGTACTTTTTAATTTTAGACTATATAATGTAGATAAATATTTTGAAAAGGAGAGGAAAAATGTCTTTTATTGATGAAATAAAACAAAGAGCAAAAAATGAAATTAAGACAATTGTGCTTCCAGAGGCAGAAGACATTAGAACTTTACAAGCAACAGTTCAAGTCTTAAAAGAACAATATGCAAATATTATATTGCTAGGAAACAAAGAAAAAATAGAAGCAAAGGCAATGCAAAACAATATAGATATTAGCAATGCAAAAATTGTTGATCCATCTAATTCTGAAAAATATGATGAATATGTAAATACATTGTATGAATTAAGAAAAGAAAAAGGAATGACAATAGAAAAAGCAAAAGAATTAGTCAAAGACCCTGTTTATTATGGTATGCTGATGGTAAAAGATGAAAATGAAGTTGCAGATGGACTTGTTTCTGGAGCAATACATTCTACATCTGATACATTAAGACCAGCACTTCAGATTTTAAAAACAGCACCTAACACTAAATTAGTTTCTGCCTTTTTCATTATGGTTGTACCAAATTGTGAATTAGGAGAAAATGGAACATTTTTATTTGCTGATAGTGGATTAAACGAAAATCCAGATAGTGAAAAATTATCTGAAATTGCCATTTCTTCTAGTAAAAGTTTTAAACAATTAATAGGAAAAGAACCTAAAGTTGCTATGCTTTCTTATTCTACTTATGGAAGTGCAAAATCAGAACTAACACAAAAAGTAATTGATGCAACAAAATTAGTTAAAGAAAAAGAAACTAATCTTTTAGTAGATGGGGAATTACAACTAGATGCTGCAATTATTCCAGAGGTAGCAAAAATGAAAGCACCAGAAAGTCCGCTAAAAGGTGAAGCAAATGTATTAGTATTTCCAGATTTAAATGCAGGAAATATTGGTTATAAATTAGTTCAAAGGTTAGCAAAAGCAGAGGCATATGGTCCACTCTGCCAAGGAATTAGTAAACCAGTAAATGACTTATCAAGAGGTTGTAGTCATAAAGATATAGAAGGAGTTATCGCTATTACTGCTGTTCAAGCACAGCAAAAATAAAATAAATTTTTTAGGAGGAAAATTTCATGAAAATTTTAGTTTTAAACTCAGGAAGTTCATCATTAAAATATCAAGTAATTGATATGGATACAGAAGAAGTACTAGCAAAAGGATATTTTGAAAGAATTGGTCAACCAAATTCATTTTTAACTCATACAGTACGTGGAGAAAAACATAAATTTGAACACCTTGCTAAAAATCACGAAGAAGCAATAAGTTTTGTTTTAAACAGATTAACAAATGACCATTATGGAGTTATTAAAAATTTAGACGAATTAGGAGGAATTGGACACAGAATTGTTCATGGAGGAGAAAAGTTTACAAACTCTGTAATTATAACAGATGAAGTAGTTCAAGAAATAGCAAAATGTGCTGACTTAGCTCCATTACATAACCCAGCATGTGTGCTAGGAATAGAAGCATGTAAAAAAATTGTACCAAACATGAAAATGGTAGCAGTATTTGATACAGCTTTTCATCAAACAATATCAAAAGAAAAATATATTTATGCAATTCCATATAAATATTACAAAGAATATGGAGTTAGAAAATATGGATTCCATGGTACTTCTCATCAATATGTTTCTAGTAGAGCAGCAGAAATAATGGGAAAAGATATTAAAGATTTAAAAATAGTGAATTGCCATTTAGGTCAAGGATGCAGTATTTGTGCAATTAAAGATGGAAAATCAGTAGAAACAAGTATGGGATTAACACCACTTGGAGGAATTCCTATGGGAAGTAGAAGTGGAGATTTAGACCCATCAGTTATGACATATTTAATGCAAAAAGAGAACTTATCTGCAGATGATATGAACTTTATTTTAAATAAAGAATCTGGTATTTATGGAATATCTAATATTTCAGTTGACATGAGAGATATAGAAGCAGATGCAGCAGCAGGTGGTATACATGCTCAATTAGCATTAGATGTATTTCACTATTTAACCGCATGCTATGTTGCAAAATGCGTTGTAGCAATGGGTGGAATTGATGTTTTAACATTTACAGCAGGAGTAGGAGAAAATGGAATAGCTTCTAGAGAAGCAATTTGTAAACAACTAGAATTTTTAGGTGTAAAATTAGATGAACAAAAAAATCAAGTAAGAGGAAAAGAAGCAGAAATATCAAGTTCAGATTCAAAAGTTAAAGTTTATGTAATTCCTACAAACGAAGAATTAATGATAGCAAGAGAAACTTTAAAATTAGTACAATAAAAATTATTTAGAAAATTGTATTTTAAAAAGCCTTTAAACGAAAGGCTTTTATTAAAAACGAAAAGAAAGGAATGAAGATTATGAAAATTTTAGTATTAAATTGTGGTAGTTCATCTTTGAAATATCAATTAATTAATATGGAAACAGAAGAAGTATTAGCATCAGGAAAATATGAAAGAATAGGAGAAAAAGAGGCATTTATTACACATAAAGTAAATGGGCAAAAGATTAAAATTGATAATCCTGCTTATAACCATACAGAAGCAATTGAGTTTGCTCTAAAACAATTGACAAATCCAGAATATAAAGTAATTGATAGCTTAGACGAAATTAATGCTATTCGGACATCGTTTAGTTCATGGTGGAGAAAAAATAGCAGAATCTGTTGTAATAGATGAAAATGTAATAGAAGTACTAAAAGAATATACAGATTTAGCACCATTACATAATCCAGCATGTATTTTAGGAATAGAAGCATGTAAAAATGTTATGCCCAATAAACCAATGGTTGGTGTATTTGACACGGCTTTTCATCACTCAATACCAAAAGAAAGATATATTTATCCAATTCCATATGAATATTACAAAAAGTATAGTATAAGAAAATATGGATTCCATGGTACATCTCATATGTTTGTATCACAAAGATTAGCAGAAATTGAAAATAAACCAATTGAAGAAATGAAAATTGTAACTTGTCATTTAGGTCAAGGCTCTAGTATATGTGCAATAAAAGGCGGAAAATCAGTTGATACTAGTATGGGATTAACACCACTTGGAGGAATCCCTATGGTAACAAGAAGTGGAGACTTGGATCCATCTATTCTATTGTATTTAATGAAAAAAGAAAAATTATCAGCAGAAGAAATGGAAAATATTTTAAATAAACAATCAGGTATACAAGCAATTTCTGGTTTAGTTCCAGATTTTAGAGAAATTGAAATTGCATCACAACAAGGAGAAGAACGAGCAAAAATTGCAATTGAGAATTTTGAATATGCCGTTGCAAGCTACATTGCAAAATATGCAGTAGCAATGAATGGTGTAGATTATATTGTATTTACTGGCGGAGTAGGAGAAAATCAAGTTAATATAAGAAAAGGAATTTGTGAACAATTAAAATTTATGGGAGTTGATATTGACTTAGATGCAAATCAAATAAGAAGTGAAGAAAAATTAATTTCTAAATCAGATTCAAAAATTAAGGTTTATGTTATTCCAACAAATGAGGAATTAATGATTGCAAAGGAAACAGAAAGATTAGTAAAATAAGTTGTTCCAATCGCACTTTGCTTTGCTTCGGTTGGTCGCTTACGCAAGTTAAAAAAAAATTAAAAAATTTTTCTATTTTCTATTGACATTTTATGGAACATATGATTAAATATTGACTATCAAATAATTGTAAAGTCAAATTTTACATATTAGTTTTACAATTATTAATTATTTAAAAGGAGGTTAAATAAAATGGTCGAAGAAACTGCAACTATTAATACTGTATTACAAGAGCTAAAAGAATTTAGAAAGGAAAACAACCAAAGATGGGAGCAAAATGAAAAACGTTGGGAAGAAAATAACAAAAGATGGGAGCAAAATGAAAAACGTTGGGAAGAAAATGACAAAAGATGGGAGCAAAATGAAAAGCGTTGGGAAGAAAATGACAAAAGATGGGAGCAAAATGAAAAACGTTGGGAAGAAAATAACCAAAGATGGGAACAAAATGAAAAGCGTTGGGAAGAAAACGACAAAAAGTTGGAAGCAATTAATGAAAGAGTTACCAATATAGAAAAGAATAGTGGACCAGACAAAAAAGAATTTTTAAGAATTTTTGATTCAATGGAAGAAGCAATTATGAAAGAATTTGCTGAACTAAACGAAAAAGTAGACATCAAATTTAGCAAAGCAGATGCAATGTTTGCAGATCTTGGATTAGATATTAAAGAATTGCAACATACCTCAAGAAGACAAGGTAGCAAAATAAACTTGAATAATGTTAGAATCGAAAAATTAGAGGAATGGAAAGACGAATTAGATTTAAATGGATTTGTATCAGCATAGAAAAAATATATAATACAGTAACAAATAAAATTTAATAAATAAAAATAGGCAAAACTATTGCAAAAAATAATAAACATGATATAATAAGCAATATACAAATAAAAAACTATAGCAAGGACAAGATAAATAATAAAATATCTTTCAGAGAGCCAAAAGTCGGTGTGAATTTGGTAAGTAAAAATTATTTATTATCACCTTAGCTTGTTGTTAAACTGAAATTTATAATAAGACTAAGTTTAACCGTAAATACCTGCGTTAAAGGAAAAATGAGAGAGTGGATTGTATAAAATATAATTTACTAAAATAGGTGGTACCGCGGAAAAATAAAGCTATTTCGTCCTATAATTTATAGGGGGAAATAGCTTTTTAGATTGATAGGGGGAATTTAAAATGTACAAAAAAGTTGAGTTGAAAGACGGTTTTGTAGGAATAGAAAAAGAGGTTGCAAAAATCTGGAAGGAAAAAGATATCATAAACAAAAACTTAAACATGAACAAAGGAAAAAGATATTTTACTTTTTATGATGGACCACCAACAGCAAATGGAAAACCTCATGTTGGGCATATAGAAACAAGAGTTATGAAAGATATCATTCCAAGATACAAAGTAATGAAAGGATATCAAGTAATTCGTAAAGCAGGATGGGACACACATGGGCTTCCTGTTGAATTAGAAATTGAAAAAAAATTAGGAATTTCAGGAAAAGAACAAATTGAAGAATATGGTGTAGAAAAATTTGTTAAAGAATGTAAAAATAGTGTATTTACCTATGTTTCTATGTGGGAAGACATGACTAACAAAGTAGGATTTTGGGTAGATATGGAAAATCCATACGTTACCTATCACAATGATTATATTGAATCTGTGTGGTGGGCTTTAAAACAGATGTGGGAAAAAGGTCTTTTATATGAAGGACATAAAGTTATGCCATATTGTCCAAGATGTGGAACAGCACTTTCTTCTCATGAAGTTGCACAAGGTTACAAAGATGTAAAAGACTTAACATGTATTGCAAAATTCAAAATAGTTGGTGAGGATAAATACATTCTAGCTTGGACAACAACACCATGGACATTACCATCTAACTTAGCATTATGCTTAAACAAATCCTATGAATATGCAGAAGTAAAAGCAAACATTGGAACAGATGACGAACCACTTTACGAAACATATATATTAGCAAAAGATTTAATAGAAAGTGTATTAAAAGAAACACCATACGAAATTTTAAAAACATATAAAGGAGAAGAACTATTAGGTACAAAATATGAGCAACTAATGCCATTTGCAAAAGTAACAGGAAAAGCTTTTGAAGTTATTCATGGAGACTATGTAAATTTAGAAGATGGTACAGGAATTGTTCATATTGCACCAGCATATGGTGAAGACGATAGTTTAGTATCAAAACAAAATGGAATTACTTTTGTAAATCTAGTAGACAAATCAGGAAAATTTGTAAAAGAAGTAGAACCATGGGCAGGAAAATTTGTTAGAGATTGTAGTGAAGATATTTGCGAATGGCTAAAGAAAGAAAATAAATTATTTAGCAAAGAAAAACACATACACTCTTATCCACATTGTTGGAGATGTGATACACCACTTTTATATTATCCAAAAGAAAGTTGGTTTGTTGCTATGAGCAAATTAAGAAACGAATTAGTAGCAAACAACAATAAAGTAAATTGGTATCCAGATACAATTCGTACCGGAAGATTTGGAAAATTCCTAGAAAATGTAATAGACTGGGGAATTTCAAGAGATCGTTACTGGGGAACTCCACTTCCAATTTGGACTTGTGAAGACGAAAACTGCAATCATCAAGAATGTATAGGCTCAATTCAAGAATTAAAAGAAAAAGGAATTGATGTACCAGAAGATATAGAGCTTCATAAACCATATATTGATAATGTATATCTAAAATGTCCTAAATGTGGTAAAAAAATGAAAAGAGCAAGAGAAGTAATTGACTGTTGGTTTGACTCTGGTTCTATGCCTTTTGCACAATGGCACTATCCATTTGAAAATAAAGAAATGTTTGATAATAATTTCCCAGCGCAATTTATTTCAGAAGCAGTAGACCAAACAAGAGGATGGTTTTATACATTAACAGCAATTGGAACAGCTTTGTTTGGAAGAAGTCCATTTGAAAACTGTATTGTATTAGGTCATGTTTTAGATGAAAAAGGGCAAAAAATGTCTAAATCAAAAGGAAATGGTGTAGACCCAATGACTCTTTTAGATACAGTAGGAGCAGACGCTACAAGATGGCATTTTTACACATGTGGTGCTCCATGGCTTCCAACAAGACTAGGATTAAAAAGTGTACAAGAAACTCGGAAGAGGATTTTTAAGTACACTATGGAATGTATATTCTTTCTATGTTTTATATGCAGAAATAGATCAATTTAATCCGTTAAAATATAAAGATTTTAAACCAACAAATATAATGGATAAATGGATAATTTCTAAATTAAATACTTTAGTAAAAGAAGTAGATGAAAAATTAGAAAGTTATAACATTACACTAGCAGCACAAAAAATTGAAGACTTTACTGATGAACTATCAAATTGGTATGTTCGTAGAAACAGAGAAAGATTTTGGTCACAAGAATTAAATGATGAAAAAATTGGAGCTTATTGTACATTATATAAAGTATTAACAACATTAATTAAAGTGTCAGCACCATTTGTACCATTTATGGTTGAAGAAATTTATCAAAATCTAGTAGTAGGATTAGACAGCAAAGCACCTGAAAGTGTACATTTATGCTTATGGCCAGAAGTAGATGAAAAAGCAATTGATAAAAAGTTAGAAGAAGAAATGGACTTAGCATACAAAATTGTAAAACTTGGTAGAAGTGCAAGAAACTTAAGTAACATCAAAAATAGGCAACCACTTTCAAAAATGCTAGTTTCAATAAATAATTTACCAGAATATTACTCAGATATTGTAAAAGACGAGTTAAATGTAAAGAAAATGGAATTTGGAGCAGAAATGTCAGACTATGTTAATTTTGAAATAAAGCCAAATCTTCCTGTTCTTGGAAAAGAATATGGAAAACTAATTCCAAAAATAAAACAAGAAATTGAAAAAAGAAATCAAATGGATTTAGCAAACAAAGTAAGAAATGGTGGTACAGAATATATTGAAATTGATGATGTACAAATTGGACTAAATTCAGAAAACTTATTAGTTATGATGCAAGGAAAAGAAGACTTTAGTTTCAGTGGAGAAGGTGAAATAGGTGTTGTATTAGATACTCACATTACACCAGAACTAAAAGAAGAAGGATATGTAAGAGAAATTTTATCTAAAGTTCAAAACATGAGAAAGGATAAAGGTTTTGAAGTTTTGGACAATATACATCTTTATGTATCAGAAAATAAAATGCTAGAAGAAATCATTAAAAGAAACGAAAATTTAATTAAGCATGACACATTAACTACTGAAATAATTTATGATAAAGAAAGAAATACTTACACAGATACAAACATTAATGGGGAAATGTTAAAAATTGATGTGGAAGTTGTAAAACAATTTAGTATAGACAGATTAGAAGAAAATATAGCCATTTTAGAAAATAGAAAAGATGGCAGCAAAATCAATGTAGACATAAAAAACTTACCAAGCCAAATACGAGAAGGGGACATTATAAAAAAAATTAACGGCAAATATATATTAGATACTTCAAAAACAATAAATGAGCAAGAACGAATAAAAAACAAAATGGATAATTTGTGGAATTAAAATAATTTATATGGGGGTAAATTATGGCTGTGCGCCAGTTAGGTGATTAATATATAATAGGTGGGATGCCTATCCAGTAAGGTCTAGCCAACCGCTGGTATCGA
>CANQPY010000016.1 GCA_947625835.1 uncultured Clostridia bacterium
ATACAGTTTTTATTTTATTGTTTTTTTTATTTGAGAAAATTTGAATGTTTTTATGTGGTTTAAATAGCAAATCTACAGATATGATATCAGAAGTACTTAGGAAAGAAAATGAAAGACAGAGAAGAGAAGGACGAAGAGAAGGACGAAAGGAAGGAATTCAAGAAATTACTAAAAATCTTCTAAAATTAGGAATAGACATAGAAGACATAAAAAAAGCAACAGGATTATCACAAAAAGAATTACAAAATTTAGCCCAAAGTAATAATTAAAATTTGAAAAAATATAAAACCTCTTGTATAATATAATTATGCAACTTAGAAGTTACAAACATATTAAACAGGAGGTTTTTTGATATGAACAATAAATAACTAATGCAGAATTGTCAAAAAGCTCCGTCCCCAACGACATACCCAACGACCAAATGACAATTTTTTAAATAACCTGCTTTTTAATTCCATCTACAACTAGTCCACAAATAACAAACTCAATACCAAAAATAATACTAAGTCTAAACAAAGAAAGACCTATGTAATATAAAAAAGGAGAAAAAACAAATAAACTATATGTAACCAAAATCAAAACAGAAAAAATACAAATTACAAAGCAAAATTTTAAGCCATATGTCATAATTTTAAAAGTTAATTTATCAAGTTCTTTAAAAATATTAAAAAGTTTTTCTAACATAAAATCACCAACCTGTATATATTAATCATAACATTTTAAAAAAGTAAAAACAATGGAAATACTTGGCTTAAAATATAACGAATTCTAATTCGGACTTTCCTAGAATATAAAAAAGGTTCACAATTAATTGTTGTGAACCTTAATAAAAACTATGCATAATTTTTATTTTTTTAGTTTAAGCCATAGCTGCATTTAATTTTTTTGATAAATTAGATTTCTTTCTAGCTGCTGTGTTTTTAACAATAACACCCTTTGTACATGCTTGATCAATTTTTTTAGTTGCTTCAGAAAGAAGAACTTTTGCTTCTTCAATTTTTCCAGCATTTACTGCTTCTTCAAATTTTTTAACAGCAGATTTATATCCAGATTTTATCATATTATTTCTTAAAGTTTTCTTTTCAATAATTTGAACTCTTTTTTTAGCTGATTTAATATTTGGCATTTTTATTGCACCTCCTCTTAGTCTATATTACACTATAACATATGCTATTCTACCATATTTTTTAATAAAAATCAAGCAAAATTCGAAATAATTATTGTAATAGAAAATAATTTATGATATATTGTATGGAGGAAGGGAAGTGTTAGAATGATAGCAATAGGAAGTGACCATGGTGGTTATAGATTAAAAGAAGAAATAAAAAAATATTTAGAAGAAAAACAAATACAATATAAAGATATGGGATGCATGTCAGAAGAAAGTGTGGATTATCCTAACATTGCAAAAGAAGTTGCAAAAGAAATCCAAACTAAAAAAAGCGAAAAAGGAATATTAATATGTCGTTCTGGAATTGGAATGTCTATATGTGCAAACAAGTTTAAAGGCATTAGATGTGCAACATGCCATAATGAATATACAGCTAAATATTCTAGACTACACAACGATAGCAACATTTTAGCAATAGGAGCAGATGATGTAACAGTAAATGAAGCAATTTGTATTTTAAGAATGTGGCTTGCAACTGAATTTGAAGGAGGAAGACATATAGATAGAATAAAATTAATAGAACAAATCGAGGATGAAAACATGAAATAGGAGGCAAAAATTATGTGGGGAGATATAGCAATTGCTTTTCTATTGGCGTTTATAGTAACTTTTGCAACAACACCTTATACAATAAAAATAGCAAAAAAAATAGGTGCAGTAAGTGAAGAAAAAGAAGGAAGAAGAGCACACAATAAAAGTATGCCTAAATTTGGTGGACCAGCAGTTATATTAGGTTCAATCGTTGCTGTAGTATATTTGTTAATTGTAATGAGTATAGAACATAAAATAGACTTATTTGGAATAGAACAATATGGAATGAAATTAATAGGGATGTTACTTGGAATTATAATTATCAGTATTATTTGCATAATTGATGATATAAGAGGAGTTAAACCAACTGTAAAATTAGTAGGACAAGTCTTAGCAGCAGTTGTTGCAGTAGCATTTGGAATAAGAATAGATGAAATAACATTAGGATTTTTAAACACATATGAATTACAAGAAGCATTTTCAATTATATTAACAATAGGTTGGATCGTAGGAGTAACAAATGCCATTAATCTAATAGATGGATTAGATGGATTATCTGCAGGAATTTCAATAATTTCATCAGTTTCACTATTAATTATATTTGTATTAAATGGCTCACCAATTATTTCAGTATTGTTAATTACAGCATTAGCAGGTGCATTAGTCGGATTTTTACCATTTAATTTTGCACCAGCAAAAACTTTTATTGGAGATACTGGTTCAAACTTTTTAGGCTTTTCGCTTTCAATCATATCTATACTTGGAATAGCCAAAACTTATACTGCAGCTGTAATTGTACTACCACTATTAGCCTTAGGATTACCTATATTTGATACAATTTGGGCTATTATAAGAAGATTAATTAAAGGAAAATCCATTAAAGCAATATTTAAAGCAGATAAAGGGCATTTACACCATGTAATCGTGTCAAAAGGATTTAGTCAAAAACAAGCAGTCATAATTTTATATGGAATAGGTGCAACATGTGGACTATTTGCAATAATTATATTAGAAAGTGGAATATGGAAAGCACTATCATTTTTACTAATGGTAATTATTGCAATAGCCTTAGGATACAAAAGTTTTCAAACAGAAAAGGGAGAAGCAAGACAATACGAATGTATAGGTTGTAAATATATATATAATCCAAAATCAGGGAATGAAAAAGCTGGAATTAAGCCAGGAACACCATTTGAAGAATTACCAGATAATTGGGTTTGCCCAGTATGTGGAGAAGGAAAAGATATGTTTCAAATACATCAATAAAACAAACAAGAGTTGTTACAAAGTAATAACTCTTGTTTTGCTGTAATATGCAAAAAATAAAGGAAAATTTAAGAAATTCAATAATTGACAATAAAGTTCTAGTATGATATAATAATGCCATTGAAGTCTTATAAGAAAGGAGTTTCTGATGGATAATCAAATAGAATTAGGAATAGGGTTTGTAACAGGAAGACCAAATGTATGCAACATAGTAAACAAATATTATAAAAAAATAATAAAACAAACAGAAAAATATCCACAAAAAATTCATACAACAATATTTATAATATATGATGTTTCTTATCAACAAACTCCAGAAGAGGAATTTTACAAAATAGCCCCAGAAGTATTAGAAAAAATAGATATAAAATATATTACACCTAAAAAAATAGAAGAAGAGCAAAAAATACTAATAAAGAAATATAATCTTTCAAAAGAAGAAGTTAGTTATATATTAGGACATGGACATGCAAGAGGAAGAAATACATTAATGTATTATGCACTAAAAGAAAAAATGGACTATTTAATATTTTGGGATGATGATGAATATCCAGTAGCTTGCTTAAAAGACGAAAATGGAAAAGTAATATGGAAAGAGCAAGATAATATTATAAAACATCTAACATCAATTCAAGATGCAGAAATATCAATAGGGTATCACTGTGGATACATATCACCAATACCATATGTAGAATTAAATCAAGAAATAGAAGAAAATATTTTCAAAAAATATATTGAAGCAATAAGTAATGACATAATAGATTGGGAAAATATAAAGGAAATAATGACAAAAAACAATGGTGTAACATATGCTAAACAAAGCATAGCAGAAGGTAAAGGCGAATATGAAATACTAGGAGACGAAAAAGGTATTAAATGGGTTGCAGGTTCAACTTTATGTATAAACCTAAAAAAAATAAAAAATATACCTGCATTTTATAATCCACCAGATGCTAGGGGTGAAGACACATTTTTTTCTATTTTATTAAAAGACTGTAAAGTTATAAAAACACCAGTATATCATTTTCATGATGGATTTTTAAAATATAAAAGCATAATGAACGAAAATTACCCTAATAAACTTAGAAAAATAGAACCAAAAGATGAAAACGTAGGATCAAGATTTTTAAAAGCATCTTTAGGTTGGATAAAATATAAGCCTTTGCTATTATATATAAATAATAAAGAAAATTATCATGAAGAAATGAAGCAAATGGAAGAATATTTAAAAATAAGTCTTCCTAAAATTCAAAAAATATTTCCAGATGAAAAATTTGAACCAATATTACATCTTTTAAAAGAGTATGATCAAGGTGTAGAAAAACACTACAAGCAATTTATAGAAACAAACAAAGTATGGGATAAAATAAAAAATAATATTTGAGAGGGGAGCAATAGTTGAAGAAAGTTTTAGTATTTGGATATTTAAGAAACAATTTAGGAGATGATTTATTTATAACAGAATTACTAAAAAGATATCCTAAATGTATATTTTACATAAATGTAATTGCAGAACAATATGGAAGACCATTTGAAAAATATAATAATTCTATTATAAAAAAAGTAGAAGATGAAAAATTCCATCAAATTGAGGTAAATCGATATGATGGATTTATCTATATAGGTGGTTCAATATTTATGGAAGGTGGGAAAGTATACAATTTAGATGAAAGTTGTTATGAATTCATAAAAAAATGTCAAGAATTAGAAAAACCATTTTTCTATATAAGTTGTAATTATGGACCATATAAAAGTAGAGAATATTTTGAACTATCTCAAAAAACCTTTAAAACATGTACAGACTTATGCTTTAGAGATAAATATTCATATGAACTATTCAAAGAAATTCCAAATGTTAGATATGCACCAGATGTTGTATTTTCTTACAAGGCAAAACAAATAGAAAAACAAAAAAACACAATAGGTATGGCTTTAATAGACTTAAAAATAAGAGAAAATATCAAACACAAAGAACAAGAACATATTGAATTAATCAATAACAACATAAATAAATACATAGAACAAGGGAAGAGAATTTATCTTTTTTCTTTTTGTGAAGCTGAAGGTGATGAAATAATCGCTCAAAAATTATATAGCATTCGTAAAAAAGATTTTGAAGAAAAAAAGATAAACATAGTAAAATATAAAGACAATGTAGATGAATTTATTGCACAATATGCAAAAATGGAATATATGATTTGTGAAAGATTTCATTCTCTAATTTTATCTTATGTATTAAAACAAAAATTTTTTGTAATATCTTATAGTCAAAAAATAGAAAATGTAATAAAAGAATTAGACTTATGCAAAAATTACATTAAATTTGAAGAAATTACTGGAGAAGAAAATATAAGTATACCAGAATTTAATCAAATAGATGAAAAAAAATTAGAAAATCTATGCAATCAAGCAGAAAAACAATATAAGGAATTGGACAAGTTTTTAATGGAATAGGAGAGAAAAATGTCAGACCAAATAATAAAATTTTTGGCATATAATGGAAAAATATCAGTAATTTGTGCAGACACAACCAATCTAGTAGAAGAATCAAGAAAAATACATGACTTAAGCCCAGTTGCAACGGCAGCATTTGGAAGGTTACTGACAATAGCAACTATTATGGGAACAGAAATGAAAAACGAAAAAGATAAACTAACAATTCAACTAAAAGGAAGCGGACCAATTGGAATGATGCTAGTTACAACAAATAATATTCCAAAAATAAAAGGAACAATAACAAATCCGCATGTAGACATACCGTTAAATGAATTTGGAAAACTAGACGTAGGTGGAGCAGTAGGAGCCAAAGGATATATTAATGTTATAAAAGATATTGGACTAAAAGATCCATACATTGGAATTTCGCCACTTTCTTCTGGAGAAATTGCAGAAGATTTTGCAAATTATTTTGTAAATTCTGAGCAAAGAAATTCTGCAGTTGCATTAGGAGTACTTGTAAACCAAGAAGGTGTAAAATCAGCTGGTGGTTATTTAATAAATCCTATGCCAGATGCCACAGAAGAGGAAATATCAAAAGTAGAGCAAGCAATATTTAAAGCAGGTGCTATGTCAAAAATGTTGGATGAAAAATTAACACTAAAAGAAATTGCAAAAAAAATAACAGGTGATGACAATATTCAAATAATAGAGGAAAATATAATGCCAGTTTATGAATGTGACTGCTCAAAAGAACACATGAAAAATGTATTAACAACTATTGGAAAAGAAGAAATAAAAAATATTATTGAAGAAGAGGGTAAAGCAGAAATAGTATGTCATTTTTGCAATAAAAAATATAAATTTTCTAAAGAAGAATTAGAAGAAATATTAAAAACCGTTGACAACAAATAGAAAAGAAAATATAATGGAAAAGAAATTAAAAATAAGGAGAAATAAAAAATGGAAAATAAAATGTTAATTTTTGGACACAAAAATCCAGATACAGATTCAATATGCTCAAGTTTAGTAATGGAAAAATTTTATAAAAATTTAGGGTTTGATGTAGAAGCAGTAAGGCTAGGAAATGTAAACAAAGAAACAGAATATGTTCTAAATTATTTAGGAATTTTGCTACCAAGAGAAATTCAAAAAGTAGAAGAAGGACAAAAGGTAGTTTTAGTAGATCATAACGAATTTAATCAAAGTGCAGAAGGAATAGAAAGTGCAACTATTGAAGCAGTAATAGACCATCATAGAATTGCAAACTTTCAAACTAAAGATCCATTATACTATCGTGCAGAACCAGTAGGTTGTACATCAACTATTCTTTATAAAAAATTTAAAGAAGAAAATATGGCAATTGAAAAAAGAGAAGCAATATTAATGCTTTCTGCAATTGTTTCAGACACCTTATTATTTAAATCACCAACTTGTACACAAGAAGATAAAAATGCATGTGAAGAATTAGCAAAAATATCAGGAATAGATATAAACAGTTACGGACTAGAAATGTTAAAAGCAGGAACAGATTTAAATGACTTTACACCAGAACAATTAATTAATTTAGATGCTAAAAGTTTAAGCAAAGGCAATACAAAATATGTTATTGCACAAGTAAACACCGTAGCAATTGAAGATGTATTAAAAAGAGAAGAAGAAATAAAAGAAGCAATAAAAAAAGAAATTTCCGAAAATGGGTTAGATTTATTTGTATTTGTTATAACAGATATTTTAAATAGCAATTCAGAAATTATAGCTATACGGAAATAAAGTAGATGTAATAAAAAAAGCATTTGGAAAAGATTTAGAAAAAGACAAAGCATTTTTAGAAGGTGTTGTATCAAGAAAAAAACAACTATTACCAAATATTGAAGCAAATTTATAAAAAAATATAAGAAAAGCTTTTACTATCATATTTTTTTAATAACTGTAAACAAATAAACAAAATAGCATGAGTGTGACACACAAAGTTATTAAAAAATATAATAAATAAAAGCTTTTTAAAATATGTATTATTAAATCTTTTAAAACTATTGAATAATTTAGTAATTAAATTTATAATAGAGAAGTAAAATAAATATAAAGAGAATTAAATTTCAAGGAGTGATATAATGCGTAAAAAAGAGACCTTTATGCAAGGTGTTATTACTTTAATATTTTCACAAGTATTAATAAAATTATTAGGTCTAGTATATGTTTTATATTTAACAAATAGAGAAGGATTTGGAGATAAAGGAAATGGAATTGTTGCAGCAGGTTACCAAATTTATGCAATGTTACTTACAATATCTTCAATAGGTGTACCAAATGCAATATCTAAATTAGTTTCAGAAAGAATTGCAGTAGGAGACTATAAAGGCGGACATAGAATTTTTAAAATTGCTTTTGCAACTTTTGCAATAATTGGTTTAATAGGAAGCCTAATGCTATTTTTAGGTGCACGCATGATTGCAACATATTGGTTACAAATACCAGAAGCGGAAATGACATTAGTTGCACTGTCCCCTGCCATATTCTTTGTAGCTATATCATCTGTTATGAGAGGATATTTTAATGCTAGGCAAAATATCACAGCAACAGCAAGATCTCAAACAATAGAGCAAATATTTAAAACAACACTTACTATTATATTAGTAGAAATAGTAGCAATTATTTCAAATGTATCAACTATGTGGATGGCAGGAGGAGCAACACTTGCAACAACACTTGCAACATTTGCAGGATTTGGATATTTATACTTATACTATAAAACTAGAACTAAAGAAATTGCAAACGAAATAAAACAAACTGAAAATTATAAATATGAAAGAGTAAAAACAATAATAAAGAAAATATTAATTGTATCTATTCCAATTGCATTAACTGCAATCATGTCATCAATTAATAAAAATATAGATTCATTTACAGTTGTAAGAAGTTTAAAGCAATTTATGTCAGAAGAAATGGCACTTAGCCAATATGGAATTTTAGGTGGAAAGGTAGATACTTTAATTACTTTGCCAATGTCAATTAATGTAGCATTTGCAACTGCTTTAGTACCTGCAATTTCAGCAGCAAGAGCAAGAAAAGACAACAAAGAAATTAAAGAAAAAACATCATTTTCTTTATTAACTTCAATGCTAATAGGAATTCCATGTACTGTAGGAATGTGTATATTTGCAGGACCAATTTTAAATTTATTATTTCCAAATGCAGCAGCAGGAGCATCAGTATTACAAATTAGTGCATTTGAAATTGTATTTGTTATGATGGATCAAACCATAAATGGAGCACTGCAGGGGTATGGAAAATTAATAGTACCAACAATATCAATGGGGTGCCGGCGTTATTGTAAAATTGATTTTAAATTTAATTTTAGTTCCTATACCACAAATAGGGGTACATCGGAGCTGCTATAGCATCAGTTGCTTGTCATATGGTTGCATTTACAATTGCTATAACAGTCTTACGCAAAACTATAAAACTAAATTTAACATTCCAAAAATTTGTTATAAAACCAATTTTTGCGGTAGCCATGATGGGAATTTGTTCATATTGTAGTTATGCATTACTTTCAGGAATAATTGCAGAAAAATTGGTAACAATACTATCAATTCTAATTGCAGTTGTCGTATATACACTTGCAATAATAGCGCTAAAAGTTTTATCAAAAGAAGAGCTAGAAATGCTACCAGGGGGAAATAAAGTCTACAAAGTATTGCAAAAACTAAAAATTTATTAAAAAAAGTAAAAAAAAGAAGGATTTTCGGTATTTTTGGCGAATAAATTTAAATAGAAGTACATTATTGCAGTTGTTCAAGCAATAAAGTACATAAAACTTTAAATCTTATAGGAGGTAATTTAAATGAACAAAGCTGAATTAATCGCAGCAATGGCTGCAAAAACAGGATCTACAAAAAAAGCAGCTGAAGAATCAGTAAACGCATTTGTAGAAGTTGTAACAAACGCATTAAAAAAAGGAGAGAAAGTTCAATTAGTTGGATTTGGATCTTTTGAGGTAAGAAAAAGAGCAGCTAGAAAAGGTAGAAACCCACAAACTAAGGAAGAAATCAAGATACCTGCATCTAAAGCTCCAGTATTCAAAGCTGGTAAAGCATTAAAAGATTTAGTAAACAAAAAATAAGATGTTTATATAAGAATATAAATATATGAATTCATATAAGAGACTATTTTTTATATAGTCTCTTTTATAAAGAAAGGCAACCTTTGAAAATTTTCAAAGGTTGCCTTTTTGTTACACTCTTACTTAAAAATATTTGCCAAAAAATCTAATAAATTGAACTTGGAAAATATTGAAACAGCAATGAGCGAAATTGTGCTCATTAGCTTAATCAATATGTCCAAGGATGGACCAACGGTATCCTTGAGTGGGTCACCTACAGTGTCACCCACAACAGCCGCAAGATGCTCGTTTGATCCTTTTCTACCTAAAGACTCAATATATTTCTTTGAATTATCCCAAGCACCTCCGCTATTGCCACAGAAGATGGCAAGCATGATGGCAGATATAGTAGCACCAATCAAGATACCAGATACAAAATACGGACCCATAACAAAACCACTAACTACAGGAACTACAATTGAAATCAATGCAGGAACTTTCATTTCTGATAATGCTCCATTTGTCGATATCGCAATGCACTTTCTATAGTCAGGTTTTGTCGTTCCTTCTCTTAAACCGGCAATTTCTCTAAACTGCCTGCGAACTTCATCAACCATTTTCTGGGCAGAGTTACTTACGGCTTCAATTAACAATCCAGAAAAATAGTAAGAAATAGCAGCGCCAATCAATGTACCGGCAAGAATTTGAGGATTCATCAAATCTAGCGATACATCTGAAGTAGCCGGCTCAAAACTGTATAAATATGAAATCATCAATGAAACGGCAGCAAATGCTGCAGAGCCTATTGCAAATCCTTTACCAATAGCTGCTGTGGTATTGCCAACAGCATCTAATTTGTCGGTAATATCTCTTATGTCAGTTCCAAGATTTGTCATTTCTGCGATTCCACCAGCATTGTCACTGATAGGACCATAGGTGTCTACAGAAACAGTTATTGTTACGAATGAAAGCATACCAACTGCTGCCATTGCGACACCAAATATTCCAGAAATAAAATAGGAAATAATTAAGGCAAATCCAAGAACAACAACAGATAACATTGTTGATTTCATTCCCACAGATAGACCTTGAGTAATTGTTATTGCTGGTCCTTCCTTTGAAGCAATGGCAATTTTTTTTGTAGGATTATAATCATAGCTAGTATAAAATTCAGCTATTGCACCTATTAAAATGCCACTTATAATGCCAATCAAAGAAGATGCCCAAAGCGAGAGCCCACCAAATTTGAATGGTAAATCTTCAAAACTTACATTTGCAAAAAGGATTATGGTTGCAAAAAGATTTAAAACTCCGGTTAACCCTGCAGAAATCCAAGTAGCTTTATTAAGCTCCCTGTGAGGATCAGTACCTTCCTTTTTGGACAAAATATATATAAGTCCAATAATACAAGATAACAATCCTATTCCTGCAAATAAAATGGGATAGATATAGAGCTTATCGAATAACTCTTCGCTAAACACAAACCCTTTTTCTTTGTAGGTAATGAAATTGTGGATACATACTACAATTGAACTTACAATTGCTCCCATATAACTTTCCAAAAGGTCAGAACCCAATCCTGCTACATCCCCAACGTTGTCACCAACGCAATCAGCAATAACTGCCGGATTCCTGGGGTCGTCCTCAGGAATGTTTTCTTCTGTCTTTCCAACTAGGTCTGCCCCCATATCTGCAGCCTTAGTATAAATGCCACCTCCAACTCGGTTGAACATTGCAATAATTGAACAACCAAGTGCATATGAAGAAAGTGTCATGGAAAACGGGATAAACGAAATTCCGCACCAATTTGAAACAGAATACATTTGTGAAATCTGAGAATTAAACAGTAAGAACACAATTATCAGACCAATAAGTGCAAAACTACTCACACAGATTCCCATTACTGAGCCACCCCGAAGAGCAACTTTTAAGGTTTTACCAATGTGTTTGCTTGTCCTTGCTGTATTTGCAACCCTTACGTTTGCATATGTTGCCATACGCATACCAAAGAAACCGGCTGCTCCACTCATTAGCGTACCAATTAAGAAAGCTATTGCACATGAAAGAGATAAAAACACTGCAAATAAAACAGATAACACAGCTATTACAACTGCTAGTACCTTGTACTCATTTATCAAAAATGTGTTGGCACCATTCCGAATTGCTAATGCAATTTCGGACATTTCAGATGTACCCTCTTCCAAAGCTCCCACTTTTACATAATTAAATACAGCATAAGTGGTGGCAAGGATAGCAATAAATAATACTACCATAAGTAAATTCATATAGATACCTCCAATATTTTTATTAAATTAGGTCTACGAGTTACAAAAAATTCTTTATAATCCTCCTTTCAATTTATTAGTATTTAGAAGGATTTCCCAATAAAAACAGAAAATCCTTAAGTAAGAAAATATATATAAATAGTCATGTAGACTAATTATGGTAATTATATCAAAAAATTGCACAAATATCAATACATTTGTGCAAAGAATTGAACCAAATAAAAAAATGTTACAATTCAGACATTAATTAATATAATAAAAATATATTTAACTTTTTTATAATAAAATAAATAGTTGCCTGAAATCTTACTGTTACAAAGTAACAATTTTTTTGGTAAAATCTAAATTATTCCAAGAATCATTTTGATATCCTATAGTATAAACATTGGTAGCCCAAATATCTTTATTAAGCATATATATCAAATTTTTTTGATTTGAATGTTCATCAATAAATTTCTTTACAGAAGTAACAATTTCAAGTTTAGGATTTGCTTTAGCAATTTCAGAAATAAGAAATTTACCTCTGTTATTTAAGCCTAAAACACGAATATAAGGTTGAACTTTTTTAGACAAAGCAATATCTTTTTTAGTAATTCCAAGCAAAGCATAAAGTAAAATGCGTTGAAGACGTGTTGAAGTATATCTTTTTGACTTAACAATATCTAGAAATTCAACTAAAGTATTACAAGAATTAGCAGCATTTTTTATACTAGATTCTAATCCTTCTGAAACATCTGGCAATTCTGAAATTTCTTGTATAGACATTTTTCTAAGATTATATATAATTTCTTTTTCAAATACAGAAATATCTGGAACAATATGACCAAGTTCTAAATTTTTAATTATGTTAGAATAACTAGGAGAAGGTACTAAATTTGGTAAAGACTTAAAACCATTATTTTTAATAATATTACGAATTGCCGTACTACTTGCAATATTTCCAGATACACGAGGATCATTATAAGTTGTTTCATAGCGCAATATACTAATAGGCTGAATAGGACTTTTAAATTTTTTCAATGCTTTTAAATATTCAATAGCCAAAATATTATTAGGAGAAGAAAGCACATTTGCATATTTTCTAATATTATTCAAATACATCATTAAAGCATTTTCTCTTGCTTTTGGAAAAGAAACTCCTTTTTTTAACTCATGAGATAGCAAAGTTTTATATTCTTTTGGTTCACGGTACAAAACATCTGCTAATTCCTCTAAAATTTCTAAATCTTCTGTTTCTGCACCAAAAGAAATATAATCTACAACTCTTAGAGAATCTAGAATTTTTATAGCACCTTCTGCAAAATTTTCAGCACTAGAAATAGAATATAAAACTGGAAGTTCAATAACTAAATCAACACCACATTGAATTGCCATTTCAGCCTTTGACCACTTATCAATAAGAGAGGTACTTCCACGTTGAGTAAAGTTTCCACCAATGATGGCAACTGTATAATTAGAACTAGTCATTTTTTTTGATTGCTCTAAATGATATAAATGCCCATTATGAAATGGATTATATTCAGCAACAATTCCTAAAACTTTCCCCATAAAAATCCCTTCTTGATTTCATTTTTTTATTTATGTTATAATATCATAAAAGAATAAAAAAAGTCAAGAAAGGGCGTATTTATGGAAAAAGTTATTATTTATACAGATGGAGCTTGTTCAGGAAATCCAGGACCAGGAGGTTGGGGAGCTATATTAATCTACAAAGAAAATAAAAAAGAAATATCAGGTGGAAGTAAAGAAACAACAAATAATGTAATGGAACTTACAGCAGTAATAGAAGCCCTAAAACTTCTAAAATATCCATGTGAAGTAGAATTATATAGTGATAGCGCATATGTTGTAAATGCCTTTAACCAAGGTTGGATTTACAATTGGATAAAAAACAATTGGAAAACATCGGGAAAAGACCCTGTAAAAAACAAAGAATTATGGCAAGAATTATATGAATTGACAAAGATTCATAAAGTAAAATTTAATAAGGTAAAAGGTCATAGTGATAATGAATATAACAACCGTTGTGATGAACTTGCAAGAAATGCAATATAGCAATATATTACAATTATGTAATATTAAGAAAAAATATTGAAATATTTTTGTAAATGCATTATAATAAAAATAGAGGAGGAAGCCTATGGATACCTTTGCAAGTTATATATTAAACGAAGAAGAACTAGAATCAAAAATAGAAATAACATATTATCTATCAAAAAAAGCAAAAATATTTTTTGATAAATCAGTTGTATTTAAATTAGAGATTGCAAGGTTATTTTTAAACTACTCCAAAATTGAAGTAGATAAAAATTTTATTTTAACTGCTTGCTTATTATGCAACTGCAAAAAGATTAATCAAACCCAAAACTTAGACGAAATTCATTCTTACGCAAAAGAAGGGGCAGAATATTTAAGAAGTCTAGGTTTTAATAAAAAATTTTGTAAAGTATGTGAAGAAGTTAATCGTTATAGTAATAGTAATCCAAGAGAAAAAGAAAGCGACATTATAGAATTAGTTGATCAATTTGGAGGAATGCTTTTAGACAGGTCAGAAAGAATTGGATTTAAACCAGATGAAGCATTAGTATTATTAGAACATAGAAATTTAAAAGATAACTATAATCGTTATTTAGGAACTTTTATTGAATTCGTAAATTTCTTAGAAACTGTACAAATGAACGATTTAGTTAATATAAAAGCTTTAACTAAATTAGTTAAAATATATAATGAAACAGATGATCTAAAAAAATTTATTCAAAAAGTAGTCTATGAATATGAACCAAAAGTAGACAAAGCAATTCGCAAACAAGGAGAAGAAATAGCAGAAGAAATGCTAAAAAAAGTAAAAGGAAACAGACCATTATTTAGTGAAGAAACAACAAAAAAAATCATGTCACATATACAAAATATAGGAGAAGAAAAAAATGTATGAAATATTTGCAGATTTACATGTACATATAGGAAGAAGCGAAAACCGGAAAACCAATAAAAATAACAGCTGCAAAATCTTTAAATTTTGCAAACATTGCAAAAGAATGTGCAGAAAGAAAAGGAATTCAGGTAGTAGGAATAATTGACTGTGCATCCCCTTATGTTATTGAAGATATTGAAAAATTCTTAAAAACAGGGGATGCTTATGAGTTAAAAGACGGAGGAATTATATACAAAAATAAAGTATGTATTTTACTTGGAAGCGAAGTAGAAACATCAGAACAAGGAAGAAATGGAAACTGTGGAAGTGCTCATAACATATGTTTTTTTCCACATTTAAAAGATATAAAAAACTTTTCAAAGGAAATGAGCAATCACATAAAAAACATTACTTTAAGTACACAAAGGTCAAATGTTTCAGGTTACGAACTAATTGACATTGTAGAAAAATACAATGGAATTTTAATACCAGCACATGTATTTACACCACATAAAAGCTATTACGGAAATTGCACAGACAGATTAGAAAATATTTTTAAAGAAAAATACAATAAAATATTTGCAATAGAATTAGGTTTAAGTTCAGATACTTTTTTAGCAGATACCATTTCAGAATTAGAAAACAAAACATTTGTAACTAATTCTGATGCACATTCATTACCTAAAATTGCAAGAGAATATAATAAAATGCAAGTTGAAGACATATCTTTTAAAGAAATAGTAATGGCATTAAAAAATGAAAATGGAAGAAAAATAATTGCAAACTATGGATTAGACCCAAAACTTGGTAAATATCATAGAACATATTGTGATGACTGTGAAAAATCAATTGAAACAAAAAAACCAGTAGAAACTTGCCCAATGTGTGGTGGCAAAAATGTAACTTTTGGAGTTTTTGATAGAATAGAATTAATAAAAGACAAAGAACAAACCAAAAGTCCAAAAAACAGACCACCATATATTTACCAAGTACCACTTGGCTTCATACCAGGATTAGGTGGAAAAACAATTGATAAATTATTAAATGCTTTTGAAACAGAAATGAATATATTACATAAATTATCAAAAGATGATATCGAAGCAATAGTTGGTGAAAAAATAGCTCAAAATATTGTAGATGCAAGAGAAGGAAACATGAAAATCCACTCTGGACGGTGGAGGAAATTATGGAAAAATAGAAACAAAATAGTTCTAAAAAACTCTTTATCGAATACACATTATGTATAAAGATAAGGAGTTTTAGTTTATGAAAAGAAATAGAAAAGTTAAATTATTTGAGACAATAACAGAACATATCAGCAATAATAAAAAAGAATATATTCTAGTAATGTTATTATTCATTATAGGAATTTTTTTAGGGGTATTTTTTGTCAATTATATGGAAGAAGCACCTAAAACAGAAGCTATAAATTACATGAATAACTTTGTTAGTAACATGAAGGAAATACAAAATTTAGACTATGTAGGGTTATTAAAAAATAGTATATGGCAAAATATCTTATTAGTACTCATATTGTGGTTTTTTGGAACAACTGTAATTGGAATTCCAATTAGTTTTGGACTTGTTGTATATAGAGGATTTTGTTTAGGTTACACAATTGCTATTTGCATTACAATTATGGGGATAACTAAAGGAATATTATTTATCTTAATTTTGCTATTATTGCAAAACATATTATTTATACCTGCAGTACTTGCTTTAGCCGTTAGTGGATTTAAACTATATAAATCAATAATTAAAGACAGAAAAAAAGAAAATATAAAAGTGGAAGTATTAAGGCATACCATATTTTCATTTATAATGCTTTTGGTTATGGTAGCATCATCTATAGTCGAAATATTCGTATCTACAAACATTTTAAAACTTTTGATAAAATATTTTTAAAAATATTTTAAAAATCTATTTACATTTTTAAAAATCTTTGATATAACTATATATAATTTATGTAAATAGTTTTATTTAAAATATAGTAAGGGGTAGGGGAAAAATATGGAAAGACAGTTAAAATACTTTTTTAATTTTTTAGAGGAAGATAAAAAATTATCAGAAAACACTTTACAATCTTATAAAAGAGATTTAAAACAATTTAAAAGATATATAGAAGATTGTGAAATAAGTTATAATCGTGTAAAAGAAGAAGATATACAAGACTATATCAAAGAATTAAACGAACAAGGAAAAAAACCATCTAGCATATCTAGATGTATTGCATCTATTCGTTCATTCTATCAATTTGTATTAAAAAACAAAAAAATAAAAGTAGATCCAACTCAAAACATCAAATCACCAAAAATTGAAAAAAGAGTTCCAAGTGTACTAACATCTAAAGAAGTAGAACTACTATTAAACCAACCAAAAGATGTAGACTTAAAAGGAATTCGTGATAAAGCTATGCTTGAATTTGCTTATGCAACAGGAATGAGAGTAACCGAAATTATATCTTTAAACATAGATGATGTTAATTTAGAAGAAGGATATGTTACATGTAAACATGGAAACAAACAACGTAACATACCATTAGGAACAATGTCATTAAAAGCTCTAAGAGAATATGTTGAAGATGCAAGAGATATTTTAGTAAAAACAGAAAATGAGGAAGCACTATTTGTAAATATCAATGGTAGTAGATTAACAAGGCAAGGTTTCTGGAAAATAATCAAATTTTATAAAGAACAAGCACACATAAATAAAGACATTACCCCACATGTTTTAAGACATTCTTTTGCAACACATCTTTTGCAAAATGGTGCAGACTTAAAAGCTATCCAAACAATGCTTGGACATTCAGACATTTCCTCTACACAAGTATATATGCAATTTCAAGACGAAGGTATAAAAAATGTATATAAAAAAGCTCATCCAAGAGCATAAATAAAAATAAAACCAAATATGCGGAATTTAGATTTTCTTAGCATTTAGTATAGCCAAGAAAAATCTTAATTCCGTTTTTTATATTAAACTTAAAAGGGTAGACAGAAAAACAAAATAAATGTATAATAAACAGGGGATTTTATGGAAGAACAAATAGATATTTTAATTGCCACATATAATGGAGAAAAATTTATTAAAGAGCAAATAGATAGTATATTAAATCAAACATATAAAAACATACGAATAATAATTTCAGATGATTGCTCAACAGACAAAACAAGAGAAATATTAAAAAAATATGAGCAAAATGAAAAAATAAATATATTTTATCAAGAAAAAAATTTAGGATATTTAAAAAACTTTGAATTTCTATTAAAACAAGTAGAAAGTAATTTATATATGCTTTCTGATCAAGATGATGTTTGGAAAAAAGAAAAAGTTGAAAAATCAGTAGAAAAATTACAAAAAGAAAACCTAGATTTAGTATTTGGCGATTTAGAAGTAGTAGATGAAAATTTAAATACAATTTATAATTCTTTTGCCAAATACAAAAAACTTGATAAAAAAATAGAAAAATGTATAGGAAGTTATAAACTGCAATATCTATACAATTGTATGACAGGATGTACAATATTATCAAAGAAAAAATATTTAAATCAAATATTACCTTTTCCAACCATCTCAAAATATATGGTTCATGATTATTGGATAGGGTTTATAGTATCTCTTTATGGCAAAATTGGCTATTTAAAAGAACCTTATATAAAATACAGGCAACATGGAGAAAATCAAATAGGTGTAGAAAGAGCAGTAAATAAAATAAAAAACACAGAAGACTTACGAAACTTTTTAATTGAAATAAAACTAGGAATATTTGAAACATATGTACAAAACGAAGATAGAATTCCAGAAAAATTAAGAAGGCAAAATAGACAATCATTAGAATATTATAAGATGCTAAAAAGCAAAAAGAAAATAAATTTTAGAGGTTGGGGAATATTTTACAAATTATATAATCAAGAAACAATTTCATTTTTTATAAAAAACTTTGTATTATTTAATATGCCATTTTTAGCAAAAATTGTCGCAAATGGAGGCACTGCCAACGGGGATGGCACTTTTTGACAATTTTTCATTGATAGGTTTGAAAAAAGGAGGGTTCTTAATGGATGAAGAAAGAATTGTTAATCCGCAAATAGAGGATCAAGTAGAAGAAAAACTAGAAAATTCTTTAAGACCAAGAACATTAGATGAATATATTGGACAAGAAAAAGTAAAAGAAAATATGAAAATTTACATAGAATCTGCTAAAAAAAGAGGAGAGCCTTTAGACCATGTATTATTATACGGACCACCGGGACTAGGAAAAACAACTTTGTCAAATATAATAGCAAATGAAATGGACTCTAACATTAAAATAACTTCTGGACCAGCAATAGAAAAACCAGGAGATTTAGCATCTATCTTAACTAATCTTTCAGAATTTGATATACTATTTATAGATGAAATTCATAGATTAAGCAAAAGTGTAGAAGAAATATTATATCCTGCACTAGAGGACTACTCACTAGATATTGTAATAGGAAAAGGACCTACTGCAAAGTCAATTAGGTTAGACTTACCTAAATTTACATTAGTAGGTGCAACAACAAGAGCAGGGGCATTAACAACACCATTAAGAGATAGATTTGGAATTATACACAGATTAGAATTGTATAATACAGAAGAATTAACAACAATTATTAGAAGGTCAAGCCAAATTTTAAACGTATCAATAGAAGAAGAAGCGGCAAGAGAAATAGCAAGAAGGTCAAGAGGAACACCAAGAATAGCCAATAGGTTATTAAAAAGAGTAAGAGATTATGCAACAGTTTTAGGAGATGGCGATATAACACTAAAACTTGCAAAACATGCGTTGAACCAATTAGAAATTGATGAATTAGGCTTAGATGAAATAGATAGAAAATTATTAGACACAATGATTGTCCAATATGGTGGCAGAGCAGTAGGAATAGAAACCTTAGCAGTAAGTGTAGGAGAGGAAATAGATACTATTGAAGATGTATATGAACCATACTTAATTCAAATCGGTTTTATAGCAAGAACATTAAGAGGAAGAAAGGCATTACCAGCAGCATATAGACATTTGGGATATGAAATACCAGAAGAAATCGAATCTTAGGGTGTTTTTTGGGACGGGGCAAAAAAACACCCTTTTGAAAAAATATTTAATCGAAAAAGAATTTAATTATAAAAGAAAAAAGGTGTTTTTTTGCCCCGTCCCAAAAAACACCAAGGAGAAAAAATGGAGAAAAAAGTTTTAGTATGTTTAATTTTATTATTGATAGTAGGAATGTTAGTTAGAGTAGTAGGAATAGCAGATATGCCAAATGCCTTAAATTGTGATGAAGCATCATCTGGCTATGAAGCATTTTCTATTTTAAATTATGGAATAGATAGAACAGGAAACAAATTGCCAGTATTTTTGGAATCTTGGGGAGGAGGTCAAAATGCATTACTTTCTTACCTTATGATACCATTTATAGCAATATTTGGATTAAATACATTATCAATTAGACTTCCAATGGCAATTTTAGGTTGTATATCATTAGTAATTTTATATATGTTATTAAAGAAAATAGCAAATAAAAAAATTGCAATTATAGGCTTAGCATTTTTTGCAATATGCCCATGGCACATAATGAAAAGTAGATGGGGATTAGAGTCTAATTTATTTCCAGATTTAATGTTAATTGCAATTTATTTATTGATAGTAGGATTAGAAAAAAATAATAAAATTCTTTATTACTTAGCATTTGTAATAGCCGGGCTAACCGCATATTCTTATCGGAACATCATACTATTTTTTACCTGTATTTTTAATACCATTGGTAATTATACTAGTAAAAAAACAAAAAATAACAGTAAAGCAAGCAATTATTTCTATTGCAATTGTAGGAATAGTATCTTTACCAATTATATTATATGTAGTAATTAATACTCTTGGATTAGAACAAATAAACTTACCATTTTTAACAATACCAAAATTAGATGTAAATAGATATGCAAAAATAACATCTATCTTTTCAGGTGAATTTTTTACAACCAGTATAAAAAATTTTACAGATAGTATAAAAATTTTAGTAAAACAAAATGATTATCTTCCTTGGAATAATCTTCAACCATTTGGAACAATATATTTGTTTTCTACTGTTTTTACTATAATAGGATTAATAAACTCATTTAAAAAGAATAAATGGTTGGAAATAAAGTATAATTATATATTTAATATATGGCTTATTGTATCAATTATTTTAACTTTTATTTGCGAGCCAAACATAAATAGATTAAATATTATAATGATACCAATTATTTATTATACAATAATTGGAATTTGCATAGTTACAAATAATAGAAGGAAATTAGCAATAGCCATTAGCATTTTATATTTAATATCTTTTGGACTTTTTGTGCCAAAATATTTTAGTGAAAATTGTGATGAATATGGTACATTTGAAGGAAAGTTAGAAGAAGTAATAAACTATGTTGACAAAATAGAAGGAAAGAAAATACATATAACAGATAAAATACAATCAAACTATATTCATGTATTATTCTATACTAAGTATGACACAACTAAATTTGTGGAAACTGTGGATTATGAAGATCCAAAAGTAGAATTTAAAAAAGTAAATTCTTTTGGAAAGTATTATTTTGATGATATAAAAGAATTAAATACACAAGAAAACAATGTATATGTAATCAAAAAAGAAGAACAAGATAAATTTAATTTGGAAAATGTTAAAGTTACAGAATTTGAAAAATATTTAGTGATAGAATAAAATTATAACAGGAGGAAAAACTAAAATATGAAGTTATTATTACATACTTGTTGTGCACCATGTAGTGTTTATTGCATAGATTCTTTGAGAAAAGAAAATATTGAACCAATTGTATATTGGTTTAATCCAAATATTCACCCATACACAGAATATAAAGCAAGAAGAGATTGCTTAAAAGAATATACAAAAAGTATAAATGTGAAAGCCATTTTTGAAGAAAATTATGGGATAAGAGATTTTTGTAAAAATGTTAGTGGAGATTTAGAAAATAGATGCCAAAATTATTGTTACCCAGTACGTTTAGAGCAAACTGCAAAATATGCAAAAGAAAATGGATTTGATAGCTTTTCTACAACTTTGTTAGTAAGCCCCTATCAAAAGCATGATATAATTATAAAAGTTGCAGAGCAAATGGCTAAAAAATATGATATAGACTTTTTATATAGAGATTTTAGAGTTGGCTTTCGTGAAGGGCAAAATAAGGCAAGAGAATTTGGCTTATATATGCAAAAATATTGTGGATGTGTGTTTTCAGAGGAAGAAAGGTATATACAATAAAAGATAAAGAAGTTGATTTTATGTTATAATAAGAAATGAAATAGAAAGTGAGTTTTATGGAAGTAAATAATAAACAAAATAAAACAAAATCAGATATAAAAAATGAACTTATTTCAAAAGATTTAAGTGAATTATTAGGAGCTCTTATAATATTCTTCCTAGTTGGAGGAGCATGTGGATATGTAGGTTATATTTATAGTAAGGATAATAATTTAAGTGTAAGTCATGGGATTATATTTGGCATTCTTTTTCCTTTAGGAGTTAGCTTATTAGAAAAATTAAATTGCAACAATTTCTTTTGTTTTATATTATATACAATAGTATATTTAGCAGTTGTGAGTCTTATGCCCACATTTGTCGGAATAATAATCTTATTGTTAGTAATAGGGATATTAATAATAGATTTTATCTACATAGCAAAACAAGATAGAACAAAAGAAATAGAAGAGCACTACAATCGTAATAAAGGAAATAATACAACTACATTTGATAATAATAAATATTTTCAAGAAGAACAAATAGTAGAATATAATTCAGATAAAGATTATTATAAACAAGAAGTAGAAGAGTTTGAATGTGAAATGTGCTTTAAAAAAATATCAGAAGAAGAATATGAACTATATGATGGTATGTGCGAAGACTGCTTTATGGATCTACATATAGATAATGATGGAAATTATCATGATGAAGAACTTTTTTGATGAATATAGGAGAGAACAATTATACAAGATAAAAAAGATATTTAAGATAAGGAGGAATATATGTTATTAAAAAATAAATTAAATATAAATGATGAAATAGAACTTGCTAAAGAGGAAGAAAGAATAACAAAATTAAAAGCAATAGAATTATTTGAAACCAGAAAACTAGAAGAGTTTGAAGTCGGAACTTTTAGAGGCTTATCTCAAATACATAAATATTTATTTGAAGATATATATGAGTTTGCAGGCATTATTAGGACAGAAAATATTTCTAAAAGCAACTTTAGATTTGCATCTAGCATGTATTTAGAAGAAGCATTAAAAAAGATAGATAAAATGCCACAATCAAATTTTGATGAAATTATAGAAAAATATATTGAAATGAATATAGCACATCCTTTTAGAGAAGGAAATGGGAGAAGTACAAGAATTTGGCTAGATTTGATTTTAAAAAAAGAACTTGGAAAAGTTGTTGATTGGAGTAAAATAGACAAAGAAGATTATTTGTTAGCAATGGAAAGAAGTCCAATTAAAAATACAGAAATAAAGTTTTTATTAAAAGAGGCATTAACTGAAAAAACAAATGATAGAGAAGTTTATATGAAAGGTATTGATGCAAGTTATAGATATGAAGGATATAATTTGTATAAAACAGAAGAAATTACCAGTATAGGAGAAAACAATGGAAATTAGTGAAGTAAAAGAATATATTACAAAAATTAAAGATAGTAGTAAATTCAAAAAATTAGATGAATTTACAAAAATGACAAGTCTTGATGCAAACAAAGATATGTATGAAAATCTTGAATACTATGTAAAAATATATCACCCAAAACATAATAGCAAAAAATTTTTTGAACCAGACTATGAAAGTTTTATTGAATTTTTAAAATGCTATATGAATAATGAGCAAGCAAAGTTATTTAGGCGAGATGATGGATATGTAGATCTAGAAAAAACTGCATATTTAGTTCAACCAGGTTTAATTTCTAAAAATATAGGTAATTTTATAGATCATTATATAATAATGACAGATGGAAGTGTATATATTTCAAAATTACCACTATATTATAAAGGAAATTCAGGAATAACTGACACATATTGTCTATATAGTCCACTTATTGCTTCATATATAGCTAAAAAATTAGGCATTGAATGTGCAGAAATTAATTTAGCCAAAAGACATGATGGAAATAGTAGAATATTAAGCAAAAATTTTCTAAGAGAAAATGAAGAAATAGTTACATACACAGAGAATATGGAACTAATTTCAGAAAATTTAGATAAAATAGACGAAGCACTACGACTTAGAAAATTTGATGAAAAGGAAATAGAAGAAGTTAAATTTGACTATATAAAACAAGAATTTTTAGCAAAACTAATAGGACTAAAAGACCAAACTGCAGATAATACTCCATTGATTGTAGAAACAGACGAAAATGAAAATAGGCATGTAAGGCTAGCTCCAATGTTTGATTTTGACTATAGTTTTCACATTGCAAAAGATGCTAAAATGTTTATAAGAAAGTGTGATAATGGTAAAGCTGACATAGCATCTTTAATAGAGCAATACCAAGATTATCCAAGGTTTAAAGAATTTGCCCAAGAAAGTATAAAAATTTTAGATATAGAAGAAATATTCAAACAAATTTATGAAGATACAAAAATTAAAAAATTTGGAGAATATAGTAACGACGAGCAAATGCAAGAATTTATAAAATTTGTAAATAAAAATATTGAAATGGCAAAAGAAGCATTAAGCAAAGCATATAAAGAAAACGAAAGAGAGGGTAGACAATAATGATACTAAACCTATATTGGAAAGATAATAAACAAAATGAATATATGCTAGGAAAATTATATAGAAAAAATGGAAAATATCATTTTGAAATAAATGAAGAAGAACTAAAACAAGCAACACATCAAGGATGCTTTGGAATAGGAGAATTAAACCTTTTTTATAATCATCATCAAAGTGATAAATTATTTGCATTTTTTAAAAGAAGGATACCATCAGCAGACCATGAAAATATAGAAGAAATCCTAAAAGAACTTGATATGAAGGAATATGACGAAATGGAATTATTAGAAAAAACAAAAGGAATTTTATATACAGATAGATATTATTTAAAAAAGATGTAGTTTAGTGCTACATCTTTCATTCTGGAACAAAATATAAAGCAAATGTTTCTTGTACTATTCCAGATTGAGAATGGTACAAAAACTTACAATTAGGTAATTCATAAAAATCGTTGCAAATAATTAAATATTTTCCACGATAAGAATTTAAATCTGACAAAGCAGAAGCAATTGCACTTCCATCATAGGCAACATTTGCACAACTAACAACTTCTTTATATGCAATATCATAAAGAGAATAGCCATCATCTAAATAAGGAATAATTGATTGACCAATTATAGATGCATCAACTAAAATAGTAGTATTTTTTGGCACATTATTATTAATAAAATTTGCCATTTCTTGCGCACTTGAATATGGATGAAAAACATCAGATACTGCTGTTGTAAAATAATACCTTAATCCGAAAAATAAAGTAATAAAAATAAAAGCAACACATAATAGAAAATGTTTAATATCATCAAAATTATCATATTGATAAATTAATATTAAGTAAAATAGCATAACTGCAAAAAACAAAATATATCTTTGAAATAGAATTGATGAATACACAAAATTATAAATTAAAAGTTGAAACATTAATCCAATAGCTAAAATAACAAATTCTTTATAATGTTTTTTAAATACAAAAATTGTGTAAATAAGTAATAAAAGTAAAAAGCCTAATATACACAAACTTATAAGTTTTATAGATGAGGAAGGTATACATTCATAATTAATGTTTGTTGTTCCATAAAGCTCAAAAACAACCAAAAAGGTATTAAAAGCAATAATAAATAGACCAATAATAACAGATTTTATATTGGTATTATTTTGCTTTTTATAAAAATGTTGAAATATTTCATAAAAATGAAAAGTAATAGTAAGTCCTGCAACAATTCCCCAAGCTAAAGAATGAGTGTGAATTAGTAAAGCAATTAAAATGCTATATAAAATAGGGTGTTCAAACCTTTTGGTGTAAAAAACACCAATAATAACTAAAAGCAAAATAATGCAAGAATAATTTCTAGAAATTGCACTAAAAGTATATGTAAAAGGAATAGTAAACAATGCAAAAATCTTAACTGGTAAAGGAAGTTTAGTTTTAAATAGAAATAACCAAGAGCTAATCAATATCATAATAAAACTAATTAAATTTAAAGTAATAATTGGAAAATTTAGTTTAGCAAAAGGCATTAACAATAAATGCCATAAAATAGGATGACCATCAAACCTACTTGCTATAAATAAATCTACAATTGACAATTCTTTTGCCATAAGCCATGCATGTATTTCATCACGCCAAGGCTCATGAAGAAGTGTTAAAATAAGATTTATAACTCCATATAATACAAAAATTGTCCAATAAATTACTGTTTTATTTTTTTGACAAAAACTTTTTAAATCCATACTAAAAACCTTTCCTAAATGTATGCTTTAGAAATTTTATTTTTATAATTTCATTTTTCTGCTTTTAAATTTATCAAATATAGTATATAATATGGAAAAATAGATTTCAATACAAATGGAGGAAAAATTTTGGATAAATTAGTGTTAGTAGATGGAAATAGTATTATGAATAGAGCATTTTATGGAATTATGGGAAATAAAATGCTAACAACTAAAGATGGAAAATACACAAATGCTATATATGGATTTTTAGCAATTCTATTTAAATTATTAGAAGAAGTAAATCCCAAATACTTAGTTGTAGCATTTGACTTAAAAGCTCCAACTGCAAGGCACAAACTATATGAAGGCTATAAAGCAACAAGAAAAGGAATGCCAGAAGAACTTGCAGAACAAATGCCAATAATAAAAGAAATTTTAAAAGCAATGAACATTGACATTGTTGAAATGGAAGGATATGAAGCAGATGATGTCCTTCGGAACATTATCACGCTTTGGCGAAGGACATGGCTTAGAAGTTATTATTCTTTCTGGAGATAGGGACACCTTCCAATTAGCAACAGACAAAGTAACAATTCGCATTCCTCATACAAAAGGAGGAAAAACAGAAACAGATGAATATAATAGAAAAAAAATAATAGAAACCTATGGTATAGAGCCAAAACAGTTAATTGATGTAAAAGGTTTGCAAGGGGACACATCAGATAATATTCCAGGAGTACCAGGAATACGGAGAAAAAACTGCACTTTCATTAATCCAAAAATTTGGCTCAATAGAAAATCTATATGAAAAAGTAGAAAAAGGGGAATCTGAACTAAAAGGAAAGCAAAAAGAAAACATAGAAAATAATAAAGAATTAGCATATCTTTCAAAAACACTAGGAACAATAAACTTAGAAGTACCAATTCAAGACAATTTAGAAAATTTCAAAGTGGAAGAATGGGATAAACAAAAAGTATTAGAAATATTTAAAGAATTAAACTTTAATCGTTATATTGAAAGATTTTCTTTAAATGAACAAAATTCACCAAAAGAAGAACCAAAAGATTTATTCACAATAGTAGAAAAATCAAAAGAAGAAATAATGAAATTAATAAATAACCAAAAAGAAATGACTTTTTACTTAGAAACAAAAAATGATAACGAAGAAGAAAAAATTATAAAAGAACAAATATGTGGATTAGCGGTATATAATAGTCAAAATAAAGAAGCAATGTCTATTAAATTTAAAAATGAAAACGAATTACAAGAATGGAAAGAAATTTTTGAAGATGAAACAATCAAAAAAACTAGCATCAATTTTAATAAAATATATATATTATTAAAACAAATTGGAATTGAAATAAAGAAAATTGAATATGACATTGCAATTGCAAGTTATATTTTAGACCCAACCAATAATAAATTAGAAATAGATAGATTAATAGACCAATTTCTAAATATAGATATTCCATCACAAGTAAAAAAAGAAGAAAAGCAAATGAATTTATTTGACGAAGAAGTACAAGAAAAAGGAATATTAGAATTATACAGTTATGCTATATATAAAATAAAAGAAATAACATCTAAAAAATTAGACGAAATAGGAGCAAAAAAACTATTTGATGAAATTGACATGCCAACAATAGAAGTATTATCAGATATGCAATGGAATGGTATGTATGTAGATAAACAAGAACTAGAAAAATTTGGAGAAGAATTAACAACTAATTTAGAAAGTTTAACAAAAGAAATTTATCAAATGGCAGGAGAAGAATTTAACATTAATTCTACAAAACAATTAGGAGAAATCCTTTTTGAAAAAATGCAATTGCCAGTTATTAAAAAAACAAAAAATGGATATTCAACAGATGTAGACGTTTTAGAAAAACTAAAAAGAGAAGATCCAATAATTAATAAAATTTTGGACTATAGGCAACTTATGAAATTAAACTCTACATATGTAGAGGGCTTAAAACCATATATAAATCCAAAAACCAAAAGAATTCACTCATTTTTTCATCAAACAATAACAGCAACACGGAAGAATAAGCTCAACAGAGCCAAATCTTCAAAACATACCAACCAGATTTGAATTAGGCAAAAGAGTTAGAAAAGTATTTGAGCCAGAAGAAGGAAAAGTCTATATAGATGCTGACTATTCACAAATCGAACTAAGAGTTTTAGCACACATATCAAATGATGAGCATATGATACAAGCATTTAATGAAGGTCAAGATATCCACAAACAAGCAGCATCAAAAGTATTTAAAACACCAATAGATGAGGTAACAAAAGAACAAAGAAGTGATGCTAAAGCAGTAAACTTTGGAATTGTATATGGAATTAGTGATTTTGGTTTAAAAGAACAACTTCGGAATTACAAGAAAAAAAGCAAAACAATATATTGATGAATATTTAGAGCAATATTCAGGAATAAAACAATTTATGGACAATATAACAAAACAAGCAACAGAAGATGGATATGTAGAAACTCTATTCCATAGAAGAAGATATATACCAGAATTAAAATCTAGCAATTATATGGTAAGGCAATTCGGTTCAAGGGCTGCCATGAACACACCTATCCAAGGAACTGCAGCAGACATTATGAAAATAGCTATGATAAAAGTATATCAAGAAATAAAGAAAAGAAACTTAAAATCAAAAATTGTTTTGCAAGTACATGACGAAATGATGATAGAGGCACCAGAAGAAGAAAAAGAAGAAATAAAAGAAATTTTAAGACAATCAATGGAAAATGCTATAACTTTAAATGTACCATTAATAGCAGATATTTCAGAAGCTAAAAATTGGTATGACTGTAAATAGGTGTTTTTGGGGACGGGGCAAAAAAACACCTATTGAAAAACAGTTGGTTTAAAATTGAATTAATTACAAAACAAAAGGTGTTTTTTTGCCCCGTCCCAAAAAACACCAAAGGAGAGAACAGATTGAAAAATAAAAAAATAACAATTGCAATAATAATACTTATTTTGATAATAGCAATTATTTTTTTATTTCGAACTAATTTATTAAAAATAATATATCCAAAAACATACAAAGAAGTCGTAAAAATATATGAAGAAAAATACAATATAGACGAAAACCTAATTTTTGCATTAATGAAAGCAGAAAGCAACTTTGATCCAAAAGCAATTTCAAATAGTAAAGCTATAGGACTAATGCAATTAATGGAAGAAACAGCAAAAGAAGTAGCAAAAAAAAATAAAATAGAATTAAGCACAACAAATACAAAGGAAGAATTATTTAATGTATATAAAAATATCGAAATAGGAACTTGCTATTTATCAACCCTTATGGACAGGTATAAGAATAAAGAAGTAGCATTAGCAGCCTACAACGCAGGAATTGGTACAGTAGATGCATGGATTGAAGAAAAAATTATAAAAAGTGATGGAACAGATATTGAAAATGTACCATATAAAGAGACAAATAACTATATAAGAAAGATATTAAGAGACTATAAAATTTACGAAGATTTATATAAAAACTAGACAAATGACAAAAAATGAAATAAAATAACAATATAAATAAAAATGATAGGAGTAATAAAAATGATAGTAGAACAATTAATATTTACTGTAATTGCCCTTGCCATATTTGTATATATGTTTTTCCGTATGATACAAAAAAACGATACTACTTATGTTGTTGTACTAGTTTTAGAAGCAATTGGAATAGCACTTAACTTTGTAGAAGTATTTTTTCAAATAAAACTTAATATTTTATTTGTTATATTAAAATATATATTATCAATTATTTTACCTATTGCAATTTTAATATTAGAAAAAAGAAACATTGTATTATCAGAAATGCTATATATTCAAAAAGCAAAATTATATTTATTTTTTGGCGATAAAAAAAGAGCAAAACAAGCATTAATTAATTTGATAGACAAAAATCCTAAATGTTATCAAGCACATAAAATGTTAGCCGAAATTTATGAACAAGAAGGTGGCTTAAGAAAAGCAATTGACGAATATGTACAAGCAGTAGACTTAAATAAGAACGACTATGATTCTTATTATAAAGTAGCAGAACTATTAACTAATTTAGATAAAAAAGATGAAGCATTAGAAATGTTACATAGTTTATTACAAAAAAAGCCAGAAATGTATAAAGCAACAGAACTATTAGGAGATATTTTATTAGAAAAAGAAATGTATAAAGAAGCGGTTAATATCTATCAAGATGCTTTAAGGTATAATCCAGTAAGTTATGAATTAAACTATAACCTAGGAATAGCTTATACTATGCTAAATGACTTCCAAAATGCAAAAACATGTTATGAAAAAGCGGCACAAATAAACTCTTTATTATATAATGCTAAATATTCTTTAGCAGAAATCGCTTTAATTTATAAAGATTTAGAAGAAGCAGAAAAAAGATTTTTAGAAATAATAGAAGATGAAGAATTATCAGCAGATGGCTACTATGAATTAGCAAAAATTTATCTAATAAAAGGAGACAAAGACACAGCAATTCAATATATAAATACAGCAATTGATGTAAATAGTAAGAAAATATCAGAAAAAGTAAAAAAAGAACCAATTTTTATTCCAATAATGGCTAAAATTTCTATTCCATTTAACCTAGAAGAAGAACCAATAGAAGAGGGAGAAGCTCAAGTAGAAAAGAAAAATAAGAAAAAATTGAAAGAAAAAGAAATAAAAGCAAAAGAACACCTAGAAGAAATGAGCGAAATAACAAAGCATTTGAGTTATAATGATATCAAATTGTTAAAGAAAAATTCATCTGATGGTAGATATCAAAAAAATTTACAAGAAGAAAACCAAGAAATTCAAAAGGAAAAATAAGAAAAAAGGGATTTATAAATATAACCAAAATAGTATTTGCATTTTTTGGAAAGCAAGTAAAAATAGAAACAATGGAATAAAAAGTAAAGTTAAGAAATAAAAAATAATTTCTTAGCTTTATTTTTTGTGTGGCTATAATAGCAACCACAAATATTACAAATACATTACAAATACATTACAAATGAGAAATTCAAGAAAAATTATTTACATGAAAAAATTTTTATGCTAAAATAAAAAAAGTAGTAACACGAACACAACATAATTTACAAAAAAATGAACAAACTAACCAAAGAAGGAGAAAAAGAAAATGAAGAAAAATTCATATTTGCTAAGAACAAATTTAGCAAACAAAAACAAAACAGGCGGAATAACGCTAATTGCGTTAGTTATAACAATCATAGTTTTGCTAATATTAGCTGCAGTATCAATAGCAACTTTAACTGGAGACAATGGAATATTAACAAAAGCACA